>JANOHT010000114.1:0-10457 GCA_031406605.1 Methylotenera sp.
GGTGTTAACGATTTACGTCGCTCCGGTATATTAAAAGTAATGCAAGGCTTAACTTCCATTGAAGAAGTAGAAGCCTGTACAAATGAATAGTTTCATGACAACAGCGCATAAAAATTATAGGGAATAAATATGGCAGCTACTTCTAAAGCCACCAAAGAAGCAACATACTCTTGGGAGGGTAAAGACAAAAAAGGCAAGTCCATCAAAGGTGAGATGAAAGCGACAGGCGATTCATTCGTGAGTGCCACTTTGCGCCGCCAAGGCATCACTGTTACAAAAGTCAAGAAACAAAGCACTCTTTTCGCCAATAAAGGCTCTGTTTCAGAAAAAGACATTACTTTATTCACTAGGCAACTCGCCACCATGATGAAAGCAGGTGTGCCGCTTTTGCAATCATTTGATATTGTCGGTAAGGGCCACAGCAACCCTGCGGTTGCAAAATTATTAGGTGATATTAAGGCCGATGTAGAAACTGGTAGCAGCCTAAGTGCGGCATTTCGCAAATATCCTTTGTACTTTGATGCACTTTTTTGTAACTTAATTGGCGCAGGTGAACAAGCTGGTATTTTAGATACCCTGCTAGAGCGCTTAGCTATTTATAAAGAAAAAATTCTTGCAATCAAATCAAAAATTAAATCAGCACTGTTCTATCCAATTTCAATTGTTGTTGTGGCATTTATTATCGTTGCCGTTATTATGATTTTTGTAATCCCTGCTTTTAAAGAACTGTTTGATGGATTTGGGGCAGAATTACCGGCTCCAACACTCATGGTGATGGCTATTTCTGAGATTTTTGTAGAATGGTGGTGGGCGATATTTGGCTCTATTGGATTTGGTCTATGGTTTTTCTTTTATACCTGGAAACGTTCTTTGACTATGCAGACAACAATGGATAGACTAATATTAAAAGTTCCGGTATTTGGTCCATTAGTACGCAAAGCAACGATTGCAAGATGGACGCGCACTTTGGCAACCATGTTTACAGCGGGGGTTCCTTTGGTTGAAGCCTTGGACTCGGTAGCAGGTGCGGCCGGCAATCGTGTTTATTACGATGCGACAAAGAAAATTCAAAGTGAGATTAGCACAGGTACTAGCCTTACAGTAGCAATGCAAAACACCGAAGTTTTCCCCAATATGGTATTACAAATGACTGCGATTGGTGAGGAGTCTGGTGCTTTAGATTCTATGTTGAGCAAAGTAGCAGATTTCTTTGAGGCTGAGGTAGATGATGCAGTTAATGCACTCGCCAGCTTAATGGAACCTGTAATTATGGTCGTGCTTGGGACACTGATTGGCGGGTTAGTTATAGCCATGTATCTGCCTATCTTCAAAATGGGCTCGGTAGTTAGCTAACATACAATCTGGTCTAATTGAACTAAAGATCACTTACAGATCGCTTTATCATAAGCCGCAATATTTTTTATGAATAGTTTATCCATTAAGGAATTCAATTATTTTTTAGCCGCCGCAACCATGGCGCGCTCAATTTCTTTATAAGGCTGCGCGCCCATCATACGTTTACCGTTAGAAAAAATAAGTGTCGGAGTACTAGTCACCCCAAGGTTTCTGGCTAAACTAGCGACTTTCTCCAATGGCACCTCACAATTTCCTGTAGATTTTGGTAGCTGATTGCGAAAAATCCAATCATCCCAAGCTTTTGTGCGATTATTTGCGCACCAGATAGATTTTGATTTAGCCACTGCATCAGGATGCAGTTGTTCTAATGGGTATAGGAAAGTATAAATCGTTACATCAGTCACATTCGACAGTTCATTTTGCTCTAATCGTTTGCAATATGGACAGTCTACATCTGAGAAAACCACAAGTTTACGGCTACCATTCCCTTTTACTACCTTAATCGCTTGATCAAGTGGCAAACTAGAAAAATCTACTTTTGTGAGCTCTTCCAAACGCTCACCCGTAATATCTTTTTTGGTTTTTGGATCAACTAAGCGACCTTCTGCAATTAAAAAACTCATCTTTTCATCTGTATAAATAATTTGACCACCCATAAATACTTCATACAAACCTGCATAAGCAGTTTTGGTGACGCTTTCTACTTTAAATTTTGGATATGCCGCTTCCACCGCTTTTTTAACACTAGCTTCATCTGCAATTGCATGTGCTGCAAAAGCGCTTAAAAGTACAATACCCATCATTTTTTTTAACATGAAATTTCCTTAATCATTTATTTAATTCAATCTAGTGCGTTAAAGTGCGATTGCATTCACAACCAGTAATTTCTTAATCGCTTTATACTTGGTCGCAGACAATCCCAACGTCCTTACTTTTTTTACCATGCTATTTTGGCTTTCAAAAAATCGATATAGACCATCTGTCAGTAGACGCATATTCAATGCATCTACCTTTCTAACGCGTGAATAGCCTTTTAGAAGACTGCTATCATTCACAGATTGGTATTGATTTTTTTCTTTTAGTACGCTTAATAAATCAATCACATCTCTAAACCCCAAGTTCACGCCTTGGCCAGCCATGGGGTGAACCTGATGTGCCGCATCACCAATCAATACGACACAATCCTGAGTCAATGTAGTTGATTTTTGTAATGCAAGTGAAAATGATGTGGGCGAGTTTATTAAACTCATCTCACCTAATGCGTTATTTCCAGCTAGTTTTACTTGTAAGGTGAACTCTTCTTCAGATAACAACAATAGATTTTCAGCATACTGGGTAGAGACCGACCATACAATAGAAATTCGATTATCAGGCAGTGGCAACCATGCCAAAATACTATTTTTACCTTCAGCATCTTGCGCAAACCATTGCCTAGCTATATTGGTGTGTGATTTCTCAATCTCAAAATTTGCGACTATTGCTTCTTGGTCATATGCTTTCTTTTGTAAGGGCATATTAAGTTGTTGACGCACCCAAGAATGAATACCATCTGCAGCTAACAAAAGTGCGCTTTCTACTGTTTGTCCAGTTTTCAAATGTACTGTCGCACTACTGCTGGATATAGCCAATCTAGCACATGGGGCATCAAACAAAGTATAAACACCTAATGCTTCTACCTGCTGCATCAAAGCCCACGATAACACTTTTGCCTCTACTATAAAACCTAAATAGTCTGTATTAGCGTCTTCAGCTAACAGCGTTAAAGGTGGTGATGAGGCATCTCCCGATATTTCCATCGTTTGCATTTCACCGATGCGCATTGGATTTAGCTGCTGCCAAACCCCCAAATCTTTCAACCACGCTGCATTTTTAGGACTGATTGCATAAACTCTTGAATCCCAAACTTGAGCATCTAAGCCCGTAGCTTCCTTAATAGGATTTTTACTATCAATTATCACGACTGAGTATCCTGCTTGCTGTAGACCAACTGCTGCTGCTAGCCCAACCAAGCCCGCGCCTACTATGGCGATATCCGTCTTAAGTAACGTGTCTTTTATCATTTTCCGAAACTCATTTTGCTGACCAATTGCCGTTTGACAGGTTTCATCACATTCAATAAGCCTAAGCCTGCACCGCGTAGCCTAGAAACACCCAAGATATCATTTGAAAACAAATTGACCAAAAAATCCGTAAATAACAAACCACCTTTAGTATCTGCTTTGCGGCTTGCTTGATAAGTCTCTAACATTTTTGCACTACCTAGCTCAGCTTCAGTACTCATAACAATATACTGCGCCAATGACTCTGCATCACGCAAACCCACATTAAATCCTTGCCCTGCTACTGGGTGCATGGTTTGTGCGGCATTACCAATCACAACCAAGTGTTCTGTCTCAACAGTTTGTAATTGAGACATCTTCAATGGAAAACTCATGCGTTTTTCTACACTTAAAAATTGCCCTACCCGATCACCAAACTGTTGATGAAATTGCGATAAAAACTCAGTATCACTTAAAGTTAATAGTGTAGCGATGATTTCTTTTTTACCTGTCCAAACCAATGAAAAATCTCGCTCACCATTCGGTAATAACGCAATCGGGCCATTGGCGGTAAAACGCTCATAAGCCACATTATGATGTGGTAACTCCGCACGCACCTTAGTAATCAAAGCATCGTGGCCGTACTCTTTAGTCTCGCGCGTAAAACCCGCCAGTTCATCTAAACTACGGCCGCCATCAGCAAGCACAACTAATGGACTTTCTAAGCTATGTAATTCACCATTGTGTGTATAGGTAACATTCGCTTGAAGGGCTGAATGCTTGATTTCATTCGCACTTGCTTCAAATATAAACTTAACATTGCTTAAATTGCCAAGTGCATCATCTAAAGCAGCACTTAAATTACCATAAGACAATACGTAGCCTAGTGCTTCTTGCTTGTAATCGCTGGCTTGTAATTTTGTTCTACCAATACTACCTTTTTGTGACACATGAATCATATTAATTGCCGTTGCATGCGGTGTTAACTTATCCCAAACACCGAGTTTCTCTAATATCCGCTTACTTCCGTATGACAAAGCCAGCGCACGGCTTTCAGCATACGCGGCGCCTTTCTTTCGCGCTTCAAGTACAGTGACATCAACGCCTTGTTTCGCCAACAATAGCGCCAAGGTTGCACCTACTGGCCCACCGCCTACGATTACAACTGTATGATTTGTTTGCATCAATATTTCTTAATTAGCCATTATAGCTTCAATATCAGCCACAGTTTTTAACGCATTGGCCGTCATCACTTCGCAACCGTTTTGCGTTACCAATACATCATCTTCAATACGAATACCAATACTCCAAAATTCCTTCGGTACATTATCAGCAGGACGAATATAACAACCTGGCTCAACGGTTAATGTCATTCCAGGTTCTAACATACGCCAATTCTGCACATTATCTTTTTGTTTATTGAGAATTTTATTGCCATACTGATACTCACCTGCATCATGTACATCCAAGCCCAGCCAATGACCGGTGCGATGCATATAAAACTGGCGGAACGCACCAGTTTCAAATACGGCTTCTTTACTGCCTTTGCAAAGTTTCAAGTCTATAAATCCCTGAATCAACACATCCAGCGCTGCTTCATGCGGTGCATTCCAGTGATTTTTAGTACTCACCTGCTCAATAGCGGCATATTGTGCAGCGAGCACTAACTCATATACCTCTTTTTGTGCCGACGTAAATTTCCCGTTTACTGGAAAAGTGCGCGTGATATCAGAGGCATAGCCATCCAGCTCACAGCCTGCATCTATTAACAGTAAATCACCATCATTTAATTTTGCATTATTAGCGTTGTAATGCAATGTACAAGCATTAGCGCCACCCGCCACGATGCTGGTATAGGCAGGCGCTTGCGCGCCTTTACGATAAAACTCATGCAAAAACTCTGCTTCCACCTCGTACTCCATCATATTTGGTTTTGCAAATTGCATTGCCCTATTATGTGCGCTTGCAGCAATATTGGCAGAGTTACGCATAATCGCTTGCTCGAATGGTGATTTATACAACCGCATTTCATCAATAAGCTTACGGCTATCGACAATATCATCAGGTACGCTCACGCCGGCTCTGGCTTGCGCACGCAATGTATTTAGCCACCCTGTGACTCGCGCATCCCAACTTATGCTTTCACCTAAACTAAAAAACAGCTTAGGTTGATTGGCCAGCAATTTCAATACGACATGATCCAACTGGCTAATAGAGTAGGCTTCATCAAAACCAAATGCTTCAGATGCGGCATCTGCACCATAACGAAAACCATCCCAGATTTCGCGCTCCATATCTTTATCGCGACAAAATAATATGCTTTTTGGATGCTCGCCTGCTATTAATACCAGCACTGATTCAGGCTCTTTAAAACCTGTTAAATAATAAAAGTAACTATCAAAGCGGTATGGGTAATGGCTGTCGCGATTGCGTATTAATTCAGGCGCAGTAGGGATAATTGCAATCCCCTCACCCATCGCCTGAATGAGCTTAAGACGGCGATTTCTAAATTCAGTTACATCAAATTTATTAAGAGAAGTTGTCATTAAGTTTTTCTTTTGCTTATATTAAAGTGAGTCACTCAACTGTCTGTCCAAAGCTTGTAGACGCTCTGGCGTACCAATGTCATGCCATTCACCTTGAAAATGCTCACCAGTTACCTGTTGCGTTAACATGGCTTCACGTAATATGGGGGCAAGTTTAGCAGGCTGGCCTTTTGCAATATGCGCAAACAGACTCGGCTGGTAAATACCTATCCCAGAGAATGTTAACTTATGCAAACCGTCATTACTGACTAAATTATTATCCAGTGCAAAATCGCCGGCAGCATGTTGCTTGGGGTTATCAACTAACACTAAATGCGCCAGTACATTCGCTTTTAACATATTTTCCGCTTGAAATTTACATTGAGAAAAGTCAAAATCTGTATAGGTGTCACCATTCACCACTAAAAAAATATTTTTACCGAGCACCGGCAATGCATTGGCAATGCCACCGGCAGTTTCCAGCGCAACTTTTTCAGGCGAATACTCAATGGACACACCCCATTGTTGACCGTTCCCTAAGTAGTTCTCAATCTGTTGACCTAAATGCGCATGGTTGATTACCACTTCATTGAAACCAGCTTTGGCTAATCGCTCCAGGTGCCAAACAATTAAAGGGTTACCGCCCACCTTCAATAACGGTTTAGGCGTATGGTCGGTAAGCGGACGCATCCGTTCACCGCGGCCTGCAGCCAGAATCATCGCCTTCATCAGATAGCCAGCATGATCATTAAAAGGTGTATCCCACTTGCTGTTTTTTGTTTTCTAGTACATCTAACAATCGTAGCATTGGTTTTAATTCAATATATCGCTCACATACCTTGCGCAAATAATGCATGACTAAAGGCAAATCTTTCAAATAGCCATCTTTGCCATCACGGTGATAGAGTCTAGCAAAAATGCCTAAAACTTTAATGTGCCGCTGCGCGCCCATGTATTCAAAATCACGATAAAACTCGGAAAAATCCGTAGGTACCGGCAAACCCGCTTTGCGAGCATCTTGCCAATAGCGCACTAACCAATCAATGATCTGCTCTTCATCCCATTCAATATAAGCATCTTTAAGCAATGAAACTAAATCATAAGTGATAGCGCCGTATACAGCATCTTGAAAATCCAGAACACCGGGATTATTTTCACCCGTCACCATCAAATTGCGCGAATGATAATCGCGATGAACAAACACCTGCCCCTGAGCTAGAATATTTTGATTTAGCAATTCAAAAGTTTTCTTTAAAACGGCTTGTTGCTTATCATCTAAGTTCACGTCTAAATGCTTAGTGATGTACCAATCTGGGAACAATTGCATTTCACGGTTAAGTAAAGCCGCATCATAATTAGGCAGCACACTCTCTTTACTGGCTAACTGCAGTTTAATCAACGCTTTATTAGCATCTTGATACAAGCTTGCTGCGGTATCATTATTCAACTGGCTTAAGTAGGTTACATCGCCTAAGTCACTGAGCAATAAAAAACCATGTACTAAATCTTGCGCAATGACTTTTGGTACATTTAAACCAGCTTCTAAAAATAGCTTAGCAACTTTAACAAACGGTGCACAATCCTCTTGCGGCGGGGGAGCATCCATTGCAATTAAGGTGCTATGACCTAAATATTGATCCGCTAAATGCACCCTGAAATAACGGCGGAAACTGGCATCGGCCGAAGCTGTTGTTAAGCTGAATTTCGCTTCTGGCAATACCGTTACTAACCAGTGTTCTAATTGCTGTTGTCTGTTATCCACTACCATGTATCCAATATGTATAAATGCATTTACGTTTATTTTTGTGTTCACTCGGCTGAGTTTAAATCTACCTTTCTACATGAGAATACGTGGTGAACCACGTATTTTTCATAAGAGAACAACAATTTATTGATTGCCAAAAAGTGCAATTTATGAGATTTTATCATTGATAAAATAAAATAGTATTCTGTATATACCCGTGCCTTCTATTCCATCACTCATCTCCGCCGCAACATCAGTGAAAACCCAATGCTGAACAATCGTTTTTTAAGCGGCTTCACAGCGCTATTATTGGCGTGCAGCATGCGAGTTCAAGCCGCGGAAGAAAATATTGAAACTGAAAGCTTGCAGCCTAGCGAAACATCGGTTGATGCATCTAATGATAATACTGGTGAAGGATTAATCATTGATGGTGATAAGCTTGAGCTGCATCTTGATAGAAAAATGCGCGCTATCGGTAACGCTTCTATTACCCGTGATAAGCAAACTATTCAGGGCGATGTGATTGATTATGATGTGCAAAATGATGAATTGCGCGTGACCGGAAATGCCAGTATTAATGTAGGAAATGCTACCTTAACAGGGCCTGAACTCACTATGCGCCTTTCTGAAAGCATCGGGGAGATGCGCGATGCCTCTATCAGCTTAAAGAACTCAGTGACAACTGCATCAACTGATAATGTTGCACAGCCCATAGCGAGTTCAGAAAAATTCTCTCAACGACTAGGTAATTTGCAAAACCAACAAATCGGCGGCGAATCTTTATTATCAAGCGGCCAATTCTCCTCATTGAATACTGAATCGGAAGAGTCCTTAATTCAAGACAACGCCGCGCAAACTTCAGCCTCGAAAGCACCACAACCCCAATCACGCGGGGATGCTAAAGCGATATTTTTTGAAGGTCAAGATAAAAAACGCTTAATTGATGCGCGCTATACTACTTGTGAAGCTGGTGTAGATGATTGGTATATCAAAGCCAAGGAAATTAAGCTCAATGATTATACGGAGTCGGGTGTTGCTAGAAACGCTTATATCGAATTTAAAGGCGTACCATTTCTCTACACGCCATGGGTGAGCTTTTCATACAATAATCAGCGTAAAACTGGCTTGCTCGCCCCTACCGTTGGCAGCACTAGCCGTAGCGGTTTTGAGGTTTCAACACCTTTTTACTGGAATATTTCGCCCAATATGGATGCAACAATGGCAACGCGTGTATTGAGTAAACGAGGTGTTCAACTACAAGGCGAGTTCCGGTATTTAGAAGAAAACTTCTCGGGCATTGATAGCTTGGAATATTTGCAAAAAGATAAGCTCAGTGATGAAAATCGCTATTATGCAAATCTTAAACACCAACATAATCTTGGAAGCGGCTGGTCTGCTGGCTACAGTTTAGAAAAAATTTCGGATGATAAGTATTTTTCTGAGTTATCTACCCACATCGTCACCACCAGCCGTATTAACTTGCCGCAGCAGCTTAATGTGAATTATGCAGACGATACATGGCAATTTAATGCGCTTGCACAAAAATATCAAACCTTAGATGGCATATCTTATCCCTATGAGCGTTTGCCGCAATTAACGCTAATCGGCAATAAATATTACGAAAATGTTGACACTAATTTATATACACAACTTGTGGCGTTTGATACCAACAACGATTCACCCGTCAAGGTAACAGGTACACGTTTCACCTTATACCCAAGCATCAGCATGCCTTTCAACAAACCATACGGCTACATCACACCAAAGTTCGGTGTGCATCACACTAGCTACAGTTTGAACAACATCGCTAGCAACTTAGTGTCGCAACAACGCACTTTACCTATATTTAGTGTAGACAGTGGATTGTATTTTGATCGTGACGTTAAACTAGGCAGAAGCGATTACTCGCAAACGATAGAACCTAGAATGTATTATGTATATATTCCTGACAAAAAGCAGTCGGATATCCCAATTTTCGACACCAGCGAATCCGACTTAAACTTTAGTAGCTTATTCAGTGAAAACCAGTTCACAGGCAATGACCGTATTAACAATGCCAATCAGCTCAGTTTGGCATTGACCACACGTTTGATTGAAAGCAGCACAGGGACACAGCGCCTATCAGCCGCAATTGGTCAGCGTTACTATTTTGCAGACCAGGTGGTAAATATACCCGGTGAGGCTCTAAGAAAAAACAACAGCTCTGACATTATTGCCGGACTCTCCGCCAATTTAAAAACTAGCTGGAATGTAGATGCTTTTTGGCAATACAACACGGATGATTCAAACTCGGTTCGTACCACCTTAACTAGCCGTTTTAATCCTGAACCAGGCAAATCGCTGAATCTAAGTTACAGTTATAGGCGTGATTCACTTGATCAATTTGACATTTCTGGCCAATGGCCATTGGGGCGTGGCTGGTACGGCGTTGGACGTGTAAACTATTCATTGCGTGAAAATCAGTTGATCGAAACCCTTGCCGGTATAGAGTATGATGCAGGTTGTTGGCAAACTCGAACCGTAGTACAGCGCGTAAGCACTGCTACTGCCGATGCCAACTATGCGTTTTTCTTTCAGCTTGAGTTAGGTGGGCTGGCCTCTATTGGCGCTAACCCACTCAGCATTATTAAGCGCAATATTCCAGGATACGTTAGCACGGGTCTCATCCCAGAAACTTATCAACAACCTTATTACGAGTAACTATTTTGCGCACTTTTATAAAATTCTTATTATTAGCATCTGCTTTGCTTTTGCCTGTGAGTCACTTTAACGCAATCGCTGCAGAAGTGATTA
>JANOHT010000117.1:0-12312 GCA_031406605.1 Methylotenera sp.
GGTAAAACCCGATATGTTTAAGGTACTGCAAGCTGAGGCGATAGATATGCAGCTTACAGAGTCTTTTGCCATGAGTCCTGGCGCTGCAGTGTCTGGCTTTTATTTTGCACATGCCGATTCTAAATATTTTAGTGTGGATAAGATTGGTGTAGACCAATTGGAAGACATGGCAAAACGCCGCGATTTACCTAAAGATTACTTAGAAAGATGGTTAGCACCAAACTTAGGATAAATAGATGCGTGCTGACTTATCATCAAATTTTTTGATTGGATTCTTAGTTTTCTTTATCTATTTAGTTTTTCTTTTAACTTTCAGCTTTAAGTCTGAAAATATTTCTATTTATGATCGAAAAAGATTTAATAGAAATCGTATTATTCAACAACTGATATGGATTGCGCCACTTTTTCTTGGTTTTCTATATTTGTTATTAACGCAGCGAGCAGGATTAGATGAGTTTTTGATATTAGTTTTTTTACCGATGTTTTTTGGAGTTTGTGGTGAATATTTTCTCTTTCAGCCGCATCTGGATTCATTAATTAATAATGCTAATAGATTATTTGCCACTATAAGGTATGAAGGTCGTGATGCACGCGGTAGTTTTAATTCTATGACAGATAAGCTATTGTTAAATCGAGATAAGCCAAAATTCATACGGGGTCTGCTCGTTGATGTAGATTTAGATAGAGTATGCAAAAACAATTCTGGAGAATATTTCTGGATTTATGCAAGTGCAAAAGGAGCTTCAGAGCCAACGATTAAGAATTTAACGCTAGATGCAGCAAAGAATCTGTTGAGACAGAATCGAGATATTTTTACACAAGAATTTAATGAAGAACCTTATAGAACATAGAAAATGCATATTCATATTTTAGGTATTTGCGGCACATTCATGGGTGGCATCGCGGCTCTTGCTAAAGCTGAAGGACATCAAGTCACTGGTTGCGACAGCAATGTGTATCCGCCTATGAGTACGCAGCTTGAATCGCAAGGCATTGCACTCATAGAGGGTTTTGACCCGTCACAAACCTCGCTTAATCCTGATATTTACGTCATCGGCAACGTGGTCTCCCGTGGCAATCCGCTGATGGAAGAAATCCTTAACCGTGGTTTACCTTATATTTCTGGGCCACAATGGTTGGCGGAAAATGTGCTGCAAGGTAGATGGGTATTGGCTGTAGCCGGTACACATGGTAAAACCACCACTTCTTCCATGTTGGCTTGGATATTAGAATATGCGGGTTTAGCACCTGGGTTTTTAATTGGCGGTGTGCCGCAGAACTTTGATGTTTCTGCGCGATTACCGCAAGTACCAGCTTTAGCGAAAAGCAAACAAGACAGCAAGAGCATTTCACCATTCTTCGTGATTGAAGCCGATGAATACGACACAGCTTTTTTTGATAAACGCTCGAAGTTCGTTCACTATCGCTCGCGTACCGCTGTATTGAATAATCTAGAGTTTGACCATGCCGATATATTTGACGATTTAGCCGCGATTGAAAAGCAGTTTCATCACTTGGTTAGAACCGTCCCGCAGAATGGTTTGATTGTGAGTAACGGTAAAGAAGCGAGCCTGAAAAGAGTGATTGATAAAGGTTGCTGGAGTACTGTAGAGCAATTTGGCACGGACGCTGATTGGCAGGCTACAAACGCAGAGGGCAACGGCAGTTTTGATGTGATGTTTGCAGGTAAATTACAAGGCCGCGTGCTATGGGATTTGCTCGGAGAGCATAACCGCATGAATGCCTTGGCAAGTATTGCTGCTGCCCGTCATGTGGGTGTCAGTGTTGAAGTCAGCATCGAGGCTTTAGGCGAATTCAAGAATGTAAAACGTCGCATGGAAGTGAGTGGTGTTGAGAATAATGTGACCGTGTATGATGATTTCGCACATCATCCCACAGCCATTACCACTACCATTGCAGGACTACGCAGCAAGGTTGGTAAGTCACGCATACTGGCGGTATTAGAACCGCGATCGAATACCATGAAATTGGGTGTGATGAAAAATGCTTTGCCTGAAAGCTTAAAAGATGCAGATTTTGTTTATTGTTATGGTGCGAATTTAGGTTGGGATGCCGCTGAAGCCCTTGCGCCTATTCAAGCCAAAGCGAAGGTGTATGATGATTTAACCGAAATGGTCGCCGCTATTACTCAAGCAGCACAATCTGGCGACCAAATAGTAGTGATGAGTAATGGTGGGTTTGGTGGCGTGCATCAAAAAATTCTTGATGCCTTAAAGAACAAACCAGAAACAGAGTAAAGGCATGACTAAAGCACTTAACCAGTCGGAAATGCAAATGCTTGCTGTAGGTCGCAAGCCTAAAAAAATGAGTTGGATGAGTATTGCCATTTGGCTATCAATATTGGTACATGCTGCAATATTAAGTATTCAGTTTGAGCCTGAGTTAAAAAGATTTAAAGATAACCTGCCAGTGTTGGAGGTATTTTTGGTGAATGCTAAAACCGCCACTAAGCCAGATAATGCGGAAGTGTTTGCACAAGCGAATTTGGACCGAGGCGGTAATACTGACCAGAACCGAAAAATGAAAACGGCATTGCCAGCAGTTAAGCAGCAAAGTGCAGAATTCACGGTTAAGCCTGTTGCGCAAGAGAAAAAAGGTGCAAAGTCAGCCAATCAAACGGCAGAAGAAACAAAAGAACAAAAGCGCGTTGAGGAGCTTGAAAAACAATCGCAAGAATTGATGACACAAATTCAGTCTAGTAAACAAGTAGAATCAAAAGCTTTACAAAAAGCGGTGACAAAAGAGTCGGCTACAGGTAATCAAGAAACACCCAATAAAAAACTCGACCTCAGTGATATCACAGCAGCTGCTTTAGAAATGGATAAGCTTGAAGCCTTAATTTCTAAGCAACAAGACCAATATCAGAAGCGCCCAAAACGTAAATTTGTTGGAGCAAGGGCTAAAGAATATCGGTATGCACTTTATGTAGATTCATGGCGACAGAAGGTAGAGAAAATAGGTAATCTTAATTATCCTGAAGCAGCCAAAGACTTAAAGCTTTATGGCCAATTGCAAATGACAGTCTCTATCAATGCAGATGGTACTATCGAGAATGTAGTCATTAATCGAAGTTCAGGTCACAAAGTGTTAGATGAAGCGGCAAAGCATATTGTGGAGTTGGCAGCACCTTATGCGCATTTTCCAGAAGATGTGCGTAAAGAAACGGACATTTTAAGTATTACACGCACTTGGACATTTACCAAAGAAGACAGTTTGGCGACTGAATAACGCCGCGATTTATTGGAAACTACTAAGCCATTTAAAATGACCAATCACTTTGAACATCATGTGTTTTTTTGTCTTAATCAACGTGAAGATGGCGAATCCTGCTGCATGGCTAAAGGCGCCGAAGCTGCGTTTGATCACATGAAATCCCGGGTTAAAAAACTGCGATTAAATGGTAAAGGAAAAGTGCGGATTAATCGTGCGGGTTGTTTCGATCGCTGTAACGAAGGCCCGTTACTGGTTGTTTATCCGCAAGCGATTTGGTATACCTTTGTCGATAACGAAGATATTGATGAGATTATCGACAGTCATCTAATTCATGGCAATGTGGTTGAGCGTTTGGTAGTTTAACTTAGTGAGTGGCTGAATTTAATGCACATTGTATATGTGCGGTAATTTTTTCAATAAGTGGTTCGATATCTTCCCTGCTTAAATGCGCAGGGTTAACCTCCCTCAAAGCCTCACCCCAGTGCGAGTTAGGAAAATGTTTATCGTTTTCAAAACGTGGAATCACATGCCAATGCACATGCGGCGTTTTGTTGCCTAGGCTGGCTAAATTGATTTTGTCAGGATTCAATAGTTCTCTTAAGGCCAGTTCTACGGCAAACACTGTTTTCATCATCCGTGCTCGTTCAGTTGGCGTTAAATCACTCATTTCTTTGACATGTGCAAGCAATTCAACACGACAATAAGCTGGATAATCTGCATCGTTCAATAGCACCACGCGACAAAAATCATCTTGCCAAAGTACCGTGTTAGTTGAGGACTCACACAACGCGCAAACTTGATTTAAGCTCAATTTACGAAGCTGCCAGCATGCGGTCTAAAGTCAGCTTAGCTAATTTAGCATCATGTGCAGGTACTTTAATTTGATTCACAATATTACCTTCGATCAAGTTCTCTAAGGTCCATGCTAAGTGTTGCGGGTCTATGCGAGCCATGGTGGAGCATTCACAAACTACGTGGCTCATGAACTGTACCAATTTACCTTCAGATTTCATATGGTCGGCTAAGCGATTGACCAAGTTCAGTTCAGTACCTACTAGCCATTTAGTGTTCGCAGGCGCTTCAGAAACAGTTTTGAGTATATATTCGGTAGAGCCCACATAGTCTGAATTTAAACACACTTCAAACGGCGCTTCTGGGTGCGAAATTACAAAACCGTCGGGATGCTCTGCACGGAATTTGGTGATATTCTGCAAGCGGAACATTTGGTGTACAGCGCAATGCCCTTTCCATAGCAGGATTTTTGCATTTTGGATTTGCTCAACAGTTAACCCGCCCATCGGTTGATCAGGATCCCAAATCGGCATCTGTTCTAATGGAATGCCCATTTTATGCCCAGACCATCTGCCTAAATTCTGGTCTGGAAAGAACAATACTTTTTCACGTTGCGCAAAACCCCATTCAATAATTTTTGTGGCATTGGTACTAGTGCAAACAATTCCGCCATGCTCACCACAAAAAGCTTTTAGGTCAGCCGCAGAGTTAATGTAAGTGATGGGCGTAATTTGCTCATCAAAATTAAGAACTTTATTCAGTTCACGATAGCTGCGCTCTACTTTAGCAAGGTTCGCCATATCTGCCATGGAGCAGCCTGCTGCAAGGTCTGGCAAAATCACTATTTGCTCTGGCCGGCTTAAAATATCAGCCACTTCCGCCATAAAATGTACACCTAGGAATACAATAAACTCAGCGTCTAAATTCTCTGTATAGCGGGAGAGTTTAAGTGAATCACCTGTGAAATCAGCATGACGATATACACCCTCATTTTGGTAGTGATGGCCTAAAATGACTAAACGTTTGCCTAATTTTTCTTTGGCCGCAACAATCCTCCGTTGGCAATCAGCATCATCACTAGCTTGATAGCGCTCAAACTTGATTGGAATGTTTTTGGTTTGACTAACAGAAATCTTTGAAATGGTATCGGTTTGCATAATATGAATGACAATTACTTAAAAGGCTTTAAAACAATAGTTTACTACTTTTGGGTTTGTTGGTTGAAGTTTATAGACTGAGTCCGTGGCGCTCACCTAATTTGCGCAAGGCTTCTACATTAGTCCACGAAAAAACGCGTTTTGCGGCCTCGCGCCAATCTACCCATTCGTATTGCACGTGCTCTTCAGGTGCTAATTTAATCGGCAATGGTTTGGGTAGCTCTAAACCAAAGATATGTTCAGTGTTTTGTGTCACGCCTGGTGCATAGCGGTATTGCCAATGCTCATAAATATCATAAACATTCGACATTTTCCAGTCTTGCAAATCATGTTGCCTTGCATCTAAGCCCGTTTCTTCCTGTACCTCTCGAATCGCGGCATGCAAAGGTGTTTCGCCTTGCTCTAAGCTACCCGTGACTGATTGCCAATAACCAGCCTTGTCGGCACGCTCCATAATAAGCACTTGCAAATCGGCAGTATGAATCAGAATTAAGGCAGAGATTGGTGTTTTAAGCATCAAAAATTTCGTATTCAAGTAACCAGTAATTCAGACATAAAATTAGCAATCTAGTGCCATCTCAAAATAATAATTCAAGCGACTATTTTATGAAAAATTCTTTACTGATTTTTATTAGCGTTTGAATGTTTGGCCGCCGTTAAATTTTTAGGAAGTTGGAATACGACGCTCTCAACGACACCCTGCAACTCTTGCACCTGATTAACACCTAGTTGCTGCAATTTTGTAATCACTTCTTGTACCAGCACCTCAGGTGCTGAGGCGCCGGCAGACACGCCAACTTTTTTCTTATCGATCAGCCATTCCGCTTTTAAAAAGCTAGCGTTATCTATCATGTAAGCTTCTACACCCTGATTTTCAGCGACTTCACGAAGACGGTTAGAGTTAGAGCTATTTGGCGAGCCGACCACAATGACTAAATCGCAATCTTTGGCCATGATTTTTACTGCATCCTGGCGGTTTTGTGTGGCGTAGCAAATATCGTCACTTTTGGGCCCTTGAATAGCAGGAAACTTTGCTTTAAGTGCGTTAATTACCAGTGCTGCATCATCTATAGATAAAGTAGTTTGTGTCACATAGGCTACTTTCGATGGATTTTTTACGTTAAGTAGAGCGACATCTTCCGGTGTTTCTACCAAATGCATCCCTGTACTATCCTGATCATCGTCAGTCTCATCTGGCTCACTTTGGCCCATGGTTCCTTCAACTTCGGGATGGCCTTTATGACCAATCATTACAATTTCCATATTTGCAGCGCGCATTTTAGCAACTTCAATATGCACTTTAGTGACGAGTGGGCATGTCGCATCAAAAGCGATTAAGCCACGAGCATCGGCTTCAGCGCGAATCGCTTTTGAAACGCCATGCGCGCTGAAAATCACAGTACTACCAGTTGGAATCTCGTCTAACTCTTCTACAAATACCGCGCCTTTGTTGCGCAATTCATCTACGACAAATTTATTGTGTACAACTTCGTGCCTTACATAAATTGGTGCGCCGAATTTCTCAAGTGCCTGTTCAACGATGATGATCGCGCGATCAACGCCCGCACAGAAGCCGCGCGGGTTTGCTAACAGAACGACTGTCGCTTGATTGTCCAATTTTAAATCTGGGTTAACGTCTACCATACACACTTTTTATTCATAAAAATTCACTCAAGGTATAATGCGTATATTAACTCAAATTCGGACATGCTTAAAATCTTAGGCATGCTTAAAAATATGAAAAATACCGCTGTTAAAAGCGTCGCTACAAAAAATACAGCCACCTTATTAATTACCTGCCCAGATAGCAAAGGCATTGTGGCGGCCATCGCAGACTTTTTATATCAGCACGATGCCAACATTTTGCATGCAGATCAGCACCAAGATGCCGAAAATAACCTATTTTTAATGCGTGTTGAATGGGATTTGGCAGGTTTTTCCTTAGCACCAGATGATTTCGAACAACATTTTGCAGCAATCGCGACTAGGTTCAGCATGGAATGGCAACTCAAGTTATCGCATAAACCGCTACGCGTCGCGATTATGGTCTCCCAGTACGACCATTGCTTAGCAGATTTGTTGCATAGACATAAAAATGGTGAATTGGTATGTGATATTCCACTCATTATTAGTAACCACCGTGATACTGAGGCGCTGGCTAAATTCTACGGTGTTGATTTTCATTATATTGAGGTAAATAAAGATAACAAGCCTGCAGCTGAAGCGCAACAGTTTGCGCTGTTTGCCCAGTATGAAATTGATTTAATCGTGTTGGCGCGTTATATGCAAATTTTGTCGCCAGATTTTGTTGCGCGTTATCCTAAACAGATTATTAATATTCACCACTCATTTTTACCTGCATTTATTGGCGCAAGACCCTATCACCGTGCTTTTGAACGCGGCGTAAAGCTCATAGGTGCAACGGGTCATTATGTAACAGAGGTGTTAGATGAAGGTCCGATTATTGAGCAAGATATTGACCGTATCTCGCATCGTGATCAAGTAGAAGACTTGATTCAGAAAGGCCGCGATTTAGAGCGTATAGTGCTTTCAAAAGCGGTGCGCTGGCATATTGAAAACCGTATTTTGTTGTATGCCAATAAAACAGTGATTTTTGACTAATTACCGATTACTTAGCTGGAGTCATTGCTAGGTATTTAAAAAGCGAAGCTTAAATTGGGCTTCGCTTTTTTATTAGTAAATTTCAGGCTGATTCAGTTGCTAGTTGGAGTTGAGTATCACTTTCCGATTTAATTGAAATTGATTAAGTGCTAGGCAAAATATTTTCTAAAGCAAACAAATCAGCTATTAACTCGCGCTTTCTAATGAGGTGACATTGCTCGCCATCCACCATCACTTCAGCCGCACGTGGTCTAGTATTGTAATTGCTAGCCATGCTCATGCCGTAAGCCCCTGCAGACATAATGGCCAGTAAATCCCCCTCTTCCAACGCGAGCGTTCTATCGTGACCTAAAAAGTCGCCACTTTCGCATACTGGTCCTACGATTTCGTAAGTTAGTGCCTTTGTGTCGGTAGGCACATTCGCATGGTCTTCACGAGGCTGCACCGCTTTAATTTCATGATAAGCATCATATAAAGCAGGGCGCATCAAATCATTCATTGCTGCATCAACAATAGCGAAATTCTTACTTTCAGTTTGTTTGATGTATTCAACTTTAGTCAGCAATACGCCAGCGTTACCGACCAAGGCGCGGCCGGGTTCAAATACCAGTTTGATGTTGCGATTGCCTAATTTTGCGCGCATGGCTGCTGCATACGCTGAGAATTCTGGGGGTGTTTCATCGCTGTAGCAAATGCCAATACCGCCACCAGCGTCAATGTGCTGAATGTGAATACCCTTTTCTTCTAACGCATCAACCAACGTTAATACGCGATCAAACGCATCTAAAAATGGTGATAATTCAGTAATTTGCGAACCGATATGGCAATCAACGCCATGTATCGCGATGTTAGACATAGCAGCAGCTTGCAAATAAATATTCAGGGCATCTTCATAAGCTACGCCAAATTTATTATTCTTTAAACCAGTAGAAATGTAAGGGTGGGTTTTGGCATCAACATTGGGGTTAACGCGCAACGAGACAGGTGCAACTTTATTCATAGCGCTTGCAACCTTGTTCAAGCGACTTAGTTCGCTTGCCGATTCCACGTTAAAGCAAAGAATACCTGCGTTTAACGCAGCTTGCATTTCCGCTTCGGTTTTACCAACACCTGAAAATACGATTTTCTGTGGGTCACCCCCCGCTGCCAATACGCGAGCTAACTCACCACCAGAAACAATATCGAAGCCAGCGCCTAGCTTGGCAAACAGATTCAGAATCGCAATGCTGGGGTTAGCTTTAACCGCAAAGCACACCAGGTGATTGGTGCCAGTAAAACCAGCACTAAAGCTTCTAAAAGCATTGGTGAGTGCAAATTTCGAGTAGATATAGCAAGGTGTGCCAAACTCATAGGCAATTTGGTCAAGCGCTACATTCTCGGCATGTAACGTAGCATTTTTAAGTGTAAAAGAGTTCACAGTAATGATTTTAAAGTAAGTAATGAAAGATGAAATAGATTTAGTTTTTTGCCGGTATTTCCTGGGGATATTGTCGCTCAGGAATATAGAGTGGCCCTTTGGTGCCGCAACCATTTATAGCGCCACATATTGCGACTAAAAGAAACATGCGGATTAAGATCCAATGAGTATTTTTTTGCATATATTTATGGTCTCGAGGTAATAAGAAATCCATCGAATATGAATTGGATTTTTAAGGTATTAATTAATTGGTGTCTGATTTTAACATAAAGGCTTAATTTGCTTTAATCCAGTACTGATTCTAAGCACAAGCTAGCAATATATGCCGTTCATCTATTGAATTTTACCGATTATCAGCTATTGGTAGACATTGACAATCAGCATGTTCATGATGCAACTAATGAAAAAGGGGAAGAAAATGCATACCTTAGAAAGTTTGCAACACAGGCACCAGCGAAATGATATTCACCCTAATATTTACGAGCGCGGTTTCACGTTAATAGAGTTGATGATTGTGGTGGCTATTATTGGTATTTTGGCTGCAATAGCAATTCCAAGTTATCAAGATTATGTTATCAGAGCGAGTTTAGTTGATGCTTCAAGTACATTGTCTGCTACTAGAGCACGGCTTGAGCAGCACTTTCAAGATAATCGAACTTATCAAACGGTAGGTGCGTTTACTTCTCCTTGCGACAGTATTGCTAGTGTGGGTAAATTTAGTTTCGCATGTTCAGGATTAACAGCAACTACTTATGTTATTACTGCCACGGGTAGCGGAGTTGCTTCGGGTTTTACTTACACAATTGATCAAACTAATGTGCAGGCTACTACCTCTGTTAAAACAGGATGGGGTACTACACCTGCAACTTGTTGGTTAATGAGTAAAGGTGCAACTTGTTAACATAACACCATGCAAAAAATATATAGAAATTTAGGTTTTTCACTGATAGAGCTGATGGTGGCTGTGTCGGTATTAGGTATCATTGTGATGTATGCCATGCCAAGTTTTGGTACTTGGGTGCAAAACACTAAAACTAGAACGCTGGCTGAGTCACTGCAAAATGGTATTCGACTAGCGCAGGTCGAGGCTGTTAATAGGGGGCGGCAAGTAGCCTTCTTTGTTACTGATGCAGAGCCATCAGCTACCGCACTTGCAGCAACCGTCGGTAGTAATTGGGGCATTCGTGTGGTAGTCCCTACACAAGCTGATACAAATGCCGGTTTTGTGCAAGGTGCGGCACTAAAAGGCACAGGTGGTACCGTAGTGGTGACAGCATCAAGTGCTGAAATAAGATTTAATTCGATTGGTAGACTAACCAACTCTCCCAGTCGAGTTGTTTACAACGTAAGAAATGCAAAAGGCGATAGAAAATTGGACGTCATTGTTTCTAGCTCAGGCAGTGTGAGAATGTGTGATCCAGATAAAGCAATAGCAACTAATGCAGATGGATGCTGATATGAAAATTAAATCTCACAATTTAAAAAGTATTAGTGCTAGAAAAAGCAATTCAGGCATGATGCTCATCGAGGTTTTAGTGTCTATCCTTTTGTTCGCATTTGGTGTGCTAGGTTTGGTTGGTTTGCAAACAGTAGCAACGCAAAACTCGGTAAATTCGCAAGATAGGGCAGTGGCTTCAATACTTGCCAATGACATAGTGTCGCAAATGTGGGCTAAGAAAACGAGTGATATTGCCTCATCTGCTATATCTGCAGACATTACTACTTGGAAAACAAAAGTTCAGAACTCACTATTGTCCAATGCGGTAGGCGATGTTACGTCGGCTGGCGGGGTTACCACCGTGACCGTTACATGGAAGGCGCCATCTAAAACTGCCGCAGACAATAGCAATAAATACGAAACAAGTATTGTCGTTCAATAGTATTAGTTTAATAGCTTCAATTGAATAATGTGAACGAAATTATTGGTTAGGAATTTACTGTAATGAAAATGCCTTACAACATACTACAACCTAATCAGTCCGCAGCCCAAGGTGGCTTCTCTCTTATTGAGCTTATGGTTGGCTTGGTGATAGGGCTAGTTCTGTCGTTAGTAATTTTTAATGTGCTTAATGTGAATGAGGGCAGAAAAAGAACTACAACTTCTTTAAACGACATCAATCAATCAGGTAGTTATGCCGTTTATCAATTAGATAAATTTATACGAAGTGCAGGTAGTGGTTTTACAGGTGGGGGTGACCAAGTGGGTGCGGACTTCACTTTTGGCTGCAGGTTAGATATGGCTATAAACGGCACACAACTTACACCTGCCACTAGTTTTCCAGCACCTTTTAATACGGTAAGTAACACTGTAAGAGTGGCACCAGTGATTATTGTTGATGGGGCTGCTGGTGTTGGTGGCGATGTGATTATTACAATGGCAGGTAATGCAGGGTTAGGTGAGTCTCCAACTAGTTTTGCTTCGCCAGTTGGCGCCGCAACACTTAATTTAACTAATCACGCGGGGTTGCGTGCAAATGATATTGTGTTGATTGCAGATAAATCCGCTACTGCAATTTCACCTTGTTTAATGCAACAAGTGTCATCAACTTTTACGCCTACTGGAGGCGCGAGTGCTGTCCCGCTAGCTGGTACTTATTATGCGGCTACCATTAATGCAACATCTATCAATAGTTTTTCTGAAGCCGCCCAGGTGATTAATTTAGGTGCGGGTCCAACTGCAGCCTTACCAGAGCTACGTCCAAATTTTAATATGTTTGCGGTAGGCGCAAACAACAGTCTAATGAAACATGACTTAATGCAAGCAGTACAAAATACCCAAACTGCGGCTAACCCTAACCCTAGCTTATATGTTGATGGGGTATATCAAATGCAAGCACTTTATGGCGTTGATAATGACGGTGTTGCAGCCACTGCATCCTTAACATGGGTAGCTCCCACAGGTGCATACTCAGCGGCTAATTTGCTCACTGGTACAACTGCAGCAGCAGCAACCTTGAAAACTATTAAGGCAATCAAAATAGCTTTAATCATGCGTACAGCTCTGCTGGAGCGTGACCCAGTGAGCGCATCGACTATGGTGCTTTTTCAAGATAACGCTGCAAGCTTACAGGTAACCGCAAATTTAACACC
>JANOHT010000128.1:0-3438 GCA_031406605.1 Methylotenera sp.
GGAGCGCATCGTGGCTGAAATTAGAAATTACACAATGAACTTCGGTCCGCAGCATCCTGCCGCGCACGGCGTATTGCGCCTAGTGCTGGAGTTGGACGGTGAAGTGATCCAGCGTGCAGACCCTCATATTGGATTGCTACACCGTGGTACTGAAAAATTAGCTGAAAATCGTACATATTTACAATCTATCCCCTATATGGATAGATTGGATTATGTTTCTATGATGGCGAATGAACATGCCTATGTGATGGCGATTGAAAAGATGATGGGCATTGATGTGCCTATCCGTGCGCAGTACATTCGTGTGATGTTTGATGAAATTACGCGTGTGCTCAATCATTTGTTATGGCTCGGTGCACATGCATTAGATGTAGGTGCGATGACAGTGTTTTTGTACGCCTTCCGTGAGCGCGAAGATTTGTTTGACTGTTACGAAGCAGTTTCTGGCGCACGTATGCATGCGGCATACTACCGCCCAGGTGGCGTCTATCGCGATTTACCTGCACAAATGCCGCAATATGCAGTGTCGCCTTTACGTAATGCTAAAACCGTAAAAGAGCAAAATAAAAACCGTGAAGGCTCATTGCTAGATTTTATTGATGACTTTACGCAACGTTTTCCTAAGTATGTGGATGAGTATGAAACCTTACTTACTGATAACCGTATTTGGAAGCAGCGTACGGTTGGTGTAGGTGTCGTAACGCCTGAACGTGCATTAGCGCTTGGTATGACAGGGCCGATGTTGCGCGGTTCTGGTATCGCGTGGGATTTACGTAAAACTCAGCCCTACGAGGTATATGCCAAGCTTGATTTTGATATTCCAGTCGGTGTGAATGGAGATTGTTATGATCGTTATTTAGTGCGCATGGAAGAGTTTAGACAATCAAATAACATTATTAAGCAATGTGTAGACTGGTTACGTAAAAATCCAGGGCCAGTGATTACCGGTGACAATAAAGTAGCACCGCCAAATCGTGAAGGTATGAAAGAGAATATGGAAGATTTGATCCATCATTTCAAGCTATTCACTGAAGGTTTTCATGTACCTGCAGGTGAGGCTTATGCTGCGGTTGAGCATCCAAAAGGTGAATTTGGTATTTACATGATTTCTGATGGAGCGAATAAGCCTTATCGTTTAAAGATTCGCGCACCTGGTTTTCCACATTTAGCTGCTTTAGATGAAATGACGCGTGGCCACATGATTGCTGACTTAGTTGCGATTATTGGAACACAAGATATTGTATTTGGCGAAATTGACCGATAGAAACGTATATAAAAATGCTAAGCCCACAAGCCATCGAAAAAATTGATTACGAACTAACCAAGTATCCAGCTGATCAGCGTCAGGCGGCGGTGATGAGTGCATTACGTATCGTGCAAACTGAACGTGGCTGGTTATCAAAAGAAAGTATTAGTGAAGTGGCACAATATTTACGCATGCCTGATATTGCGGCAATGGAAGTGGCAAGTTTCTACAATATGTATGATTTAGCGCCCGTAGGAAAATACAAAATTAGTATTTGTACTAATATTTCATGCATGTTGCGCGACAGTGATGAAATCGTTAATCACCTTCAAACCATACTAGGTGTAGGCTTTAACGAGGTGACAGCAGATGGAAAGTTTTGCCTAAAAGAAGGTGAGTGTATGGGCGCTTGCGGTGGTGCACCGTTAATGATTGTGAATAATCACACCATGCATGAATTTCTAACGCCAGCAAAAGTAGATGCAATATTAGAAAAGTTAATGGTTGAGGAGCTAAAATAATGGCGACTCCAGCAGCTATGTATGAAGAAAAGCAAGCAGTGATGACTGATTTAGAAGGTCAAACATTGTTGTGCTTACGCACCCTTACAGAAGAAAATCCAGCCTCACTGGAAACTTACATCAAGTTAGGCGGCTATTCGGCGCTAAAACGCATTGTTACTGAAAAGACAAAAGCAACAGACATTATCACGCAAGTCAAAAACTCAGGTCTGCGCGGTCGTGGTGGTGCAGGTTTTCCTACTGGCCTTAAGTGGAGCTTCATGCCGCGTTATTTTGACGGCATTAAGTACTTGGTTTGCAATACCGATGAAGGCGAACCTGGCACATTTAAAGATCGCGATATTATTCGTTATAACCCGCATCAACTCATTGAGGGAATGGCAATTGCGGCTTATACCCTGGGTGCTAGAGTTGGTTATAACTATATTCATGGTGAAATTTGGCAAGATTACGAAATTTTTGAAGCGGCATTGCAAGAGGCAAAAGCTGCTGGTTATTTAGGTGAAAATCTTTTTGGTACCAATTTTAGTTTTGATTTATATGCCGTACATGGCTATGGTGCATATATTTGTGGCGAAGAAACAGCTTTAATCGAATCAATCGAAGGCAAAAAAGGCCAGCCACGTTTTAAACCCCCATTCCCAGCAAGTTATGGTGTTTTTGGTAAGCCGACAAATGTGAATAATACTGAGAGCTACGCGAGCATACCTTGGATTATGCAGCATGGTGGTGAAGCGTTTGCCGCACTCGGTGTGCCAAACTCTGGGGGTACAAAATTATTTTCAGTGTCTGGGCATGTAGAAAAACCTGGTAACTATGAAGTGAAAATGGGTACGACATTTGCTGATTTATTAGCAATGTCGGGTGGTGTTTGGAAAGGCCATAAATTAAAAGCAGTTATTCCTGGAGGCCCATCCACACCCGTGATGCCAGCTGACGCCGTGATGGCCGCGACCATGGATTATGATGGCTTGAGCAAGGCCAGGTCTAGTCTAGGTGCGGGATCCATGATTGTGATGGATGAAACAACCTGTATGGTAAAAACCTTGCAGCGTTTAAGCTATTTTTTCTACGAAGAGAGTTGCGGTCAATGTACGCCGTGTCGTGAAGGCACAGGTTGGGTTTACCGTGTAATTACGCGTATCGTTAACGGCAACGGTAAAATGGAAGATCTGGATTTATTGACTGACGTGAGCAATAACATCTCCGGCCGTACTATTTGTGCATTAGGTGAAGCGGCAGCAACACCTGTGTTAAGTTTTATTAAACATTTCAGGCCAGAGTTTGAGTATTACATTCAACACGGCAAGAGTATGGTGGAACAGCAATAATGTTGAATATTGAAATAGACGGCAAAGCAATTGAAGTCGAACACGGTAGCACCATCATTGATGCAGCCGATAAGATTGGCGTTGCGATTCCACGCTTTTGCTACCATAAAAAACTATCCGTAGCTGCTAACTGCCGCATGTGTTTGGTACAGGTAGAGAAATTCAACAAACCATTACCAGCGTGTGCAACACCGGTGGCAGATGGTATGAAAATCTTTACGCGTTCTAAAGCGGCGATTGAGGCGCAGCAAAGCGTGATGGAGTTTTTGCTGATTAACCATCCACTAGATTGTCCAATTTGTGATCAAGGTGGTGAGTGTGATTTACAGGATATTGCAGT
>JANOHT010000222.1:0-5909 GCA_031406605.1 Methylotenera sp.
GTTTTGGGTAGGAATTAGTTGGTTTGCGCTTTGCTTTGCCATTGTGCTTTATGCGGTGCGTATGTTTGCAGTCACTGGTTTTTATCATCGCTATTTTTCACACAAAGCATTTCGTACCACCCGCGTATTTCAATTTATACTAGCAGTTCTTGGCGCTTCTGCAGTACAGCGTGGCCCTTTATGGTGGGCTTCGCACCATCGCAGCCACCACATCAACTCAGATGAAATCGAAGATGCGCACTCCCCTGTGCAACACGGGTTTTTGTGGAGCCATCTAGGCTGGTTTCTATCTAACAAAAATTTCGCAACACAAACCGAGCGTGTGAAAGAATTAACAAAATTTGTTGAGTTAAGGCTACTAGACCGTTTTGATGTGATTGTGCCTGTGTTACTTGCTGTTGGCATTTACCTACTTGGCTATTGGTTAGAAAGTGATTATCCCGCACTTGGTACAAATGGACTGCAGTTGCTAACCTGGGGCTTTGCCATTTCAACAGTCGTTTTATATCACGCTACTTTTACTGTCAATTCTTTAGCGCATGTATGGGGTAAGCGTAGATATGCAACCACAGACCACAGCCGCAATAATTTGTGGATCGCGCTAGTGACATTAGGTGAAGGCTGGCACAATAACCATCATCATTACCCAGGTTCCGCAAGACAAGGTTTTTACTGGTGGGAGATTGACTTTACCTATTACGGCTTAAAATTGTTAGCCGCCTGCGGGCTGATTTGGGATTTGCGTACAGTGCCAATCGCCATACGTGAATCACGAAAAATAATTCGTGCATAATATAGTGATTATTTGGCAATAATTAAAAGAAGTCGTTTAAAAACAACTACAAAGAAAGCCGTCGATTGAAAATAGCGATTATAGGTAGTGGCATTGCTGGCAACACCATTGCCTACCACTTACATAAACAACACGAAATTACCGTGTATGAGGCCAATAGCCATATTGGCGGGCATACACATACGCATCATATTACGCATGAAGGCCGTGATTACAATGTAGATACGGGGTTTATTGTGTTTAACGACCGCACCTATCCGAATTTCATCGCCTTACTAGACGAGTTAAAGGTCGCTTGGCAACCAAGTGAAATGAGCTTTAGTGTGCGCTCTGAAAAAACCGGTCTGGAATATAATGGCACAAGCGTAAATAGCTTATTTGCGCAACGCAGCAACTTCTTCAAACCGTCTTTCCACAAAATGATTCGCGATATTTTGCGCTTTAATAAAAGTTCGCTTGAGTTACTTAATGAAGGCAATGAAATTAGATTAGGCGATTATTTACAGCAAGGTGCTTACAGCCAGCAGTTCATCGATAACTACATTATCCCAATGGGATCTGCCATCTGGTCTACAGAAGCGCGACAAATGTTAGATTTTCCAGCACGATTTTTTGTACGATTCTTTCATCATCACGGCATGTTAACTGTTAATAATCGCCCACAATGGCGCACTATTACTAATGGCTCAGCAAGCTATGTTGAGGCGCTGACTGAAAACTTCAAACATAAAATCAAGCTCAACACACCGATTGAAAGTGTACGGCGCTTAAAAGCGTCTGTGCGCGTTAAACCAACTTTTGGCGAAGAAGAAAAATTCGATTACGTGTTTTTTGCCTGTCACAGCGACGAAGCGTTAAGAATGCTCAGTGATAAAACCCAAGCTGAGTCAGACATATTAAGTGCCATTCCATATCAGGAAAATACGGTGTATTTGCACCATGATGTTTCACTCATGCCAACACGTAAACTAGCCTGGGCTGCCTGGAACTACCATCTGACCGAAGCCCCCTCAGACCGTGTTGCTGTGACTTACAACATGAATATCCTGCAAAATCTGCAAAGTAAAGAGCCTTTGCTTGTTACCTTAAACCACACCAAGCTGATTAACCCCGCGAAAGTGATTAAGCGCCTGAAATATATGCATCCTATTTATACGGTTGCAGGCGCTGCCGCGCAAGCTCGGCATGCTGAGATCAGCGGCAAGAATCGCACTGGTTTTGCTGGCGCATACTGGCGCAATGGCTTTCATGAAGATGGTGTAGTAAGCGCACTTGCAGCGCTTAAGCACTTCGAGCAAAGTGGTATCGTTTAGCTCTTCATAATGCTTAACAGTGCAATTTATAAAGGTTGGGTAACACACAACCGCTTTGCTCCCAAACCGCATAGCTTCCGTTATAAGGTATTTATGATGTATCTGGATTTAGACGAGCTGCCGACTTTATTCAACGGATTCAAACGCTGGTCTTATCAAGCCAAGAACTGGGCATGGTTTCAACGCGTAGACTACTACGGCAACCCTGAAATACCGCTCAAAACTGAAATCAGCACATTAGTGAATCAGGCCACAGGACAAAACCCTCGCGGCCCGGTTCGTTTGCTCACGAATATGCGCTATTTCGGCCACTGTTTCAATCCTGTCAGTTTTTATTATTGCTTTGAAGCAGACGGTATCACTTTACAAGCGATTGTGAGCCATATCACCAATACACCTTGGGGCGAAGACTATGCTTATGTACATGATTTTAATGCCGAAAAATCCATCAAAAATACCAAGAACGGTGAACTGACAACTTTCAAATTAGATAAAAATTTTCATGTATCACCATTTATGCCTATGGATATTGATTATGACTGGGCATTTAAGCTGGATAAAGAATCTGCGTCACAGCAACTGTTTATTCACATGAAGAACCTGCAAAATGGTACAGAGATATTTAACGCGACATTAGCTTTACAGCGCTCAGAAATGAATGAACATGCACTTAATTGGCTATTAGTTTCATACCCTTTTATGACCATCAAAGTAGTAGCGGCGATTTACTGGAACGCCCTGCTTTTGTGGCTAAAACGCGTACCTTTTTATCCGCATGCAAAGAAAATATCATAAAACAACCGTATACATTGAACATATAGCTTAGTAAAGCGTCATTACAAGTTGAATAAAAAGTTTGAATGCTAGTTTTTAAATGCAGTCTTTTAAATACAAATCTTTTGAATCCAAACTAAAAGCCTTTTCGTATATCACTTTATGACGACACTCACTTCATTACCTCAAGAAACCCTAACCACCAGCTTAAAACAAAAAAGCCGCTCAAAATGGGTGGCTAATTTCGCTAAAGCGCAAATATTGAAGCGCTTGCAAAACCTGCAAACAGGCCATTTAATACTGCTGGATGGTCATAAAAAATATTCATTTGGCAAACTCTATGACAACGCTCATGATATTAACGCAACCATCACCGTGCATGACTCACGTTTTTATGGCGAAATCGCTTTCGGCGGTAGCATAGGTGCAGGTGAAGCCTATATGCTAGGTTACTGGTCTGCCGATAATCTCACTAATGTCATCAGGCTCATGTGCGTGAATCAATCTGTGATGGATGCGCTTGAAGGTGGTTATCAATGGCTCACTAAGCCACTGATGAAAGTGCTGCACTGGCTTAATAGCAATACCACCGAGGGTAGCCGCAAAAATATCGCAGCGCATTATGATTTAGGCAACGACATGTTTGCGCTATTTTTAGACCCAACCATGATGTATTCCAGCGCGATGTTTAATGCACAAACACCAACGCTGCAATCAGCTTCTGAACTCAAGCTCAAAACCATTTGCGATAAATTAGACTTAACATCGTCTGACCATATAGTTGAGATTGGCACTGGCTGGGGAGGCTTTGCGGTTTATGCAGCCACACACTACGGCTGCAAGGTCACCACAACAACCATCTCTACACAACAATATGAGCTTGCAAAAGCAAGGGTTAAATCCGCAGGTTTAGAAGGTAAGATTACTTTATTACTTGAGGATTACCGTGATCTAGAAGGTCAATTCGATAAGTTAGTCTCAATTGAAATGATAGAAGCGGTAGGCCACCAGTTTTATGACACTTACTTTGCCAAGGTAGGCTCACTACTAAAACCTGACGGAATGGCGCTCATACAGGCCATCACCATTGCTGATCAACGCTTTGAGAGTGCTAAAACATCGGTTGATTTTATACAGCGCTATATTTTTCCCGGTTCATGCATTCCATCTAATACGGCAATGCTTAGTAGCGTTACCAAAGTAAGTGATTTACGTTTATTTAATTTAGAAGACATCGGCCCGCACTATGCAACGACGTTACGTATGTGGCGTGAAAGCTTCTTCGCGAATATCCAAAGTGTACGAAAACTAGGCTATTCAGAAGAGTTCATCAAAATGTGGGAATTCTATTTATGTTACTGCGAAGGCGGCTTTGCAGAGCGTGCTTTAGGTGATGTACATGTATTGCTCGCTAAACCTGAGAATCGTAGAGCTGCATTAAGTTGATGCTTAAGACTTAAAGCTTAAATATAGTTTGATCGAGCGGATTTGAACTATGGTTTAATAGTGGGCAAAATTTGCCCACTTATCTTTTGTGCTTTAGCTAAAGCCTTCAAACTTAACCCACAATGATGCAAAAGCCACCCATACAGTCTCATGCAGAAATCGAATGGCGCGATGGACAGCCCTATGCGAGCGCATTCCAAGATGTTTATTTTTCAAGCGATGATGGTTTACTGGAAACTGAATATGTATTTATACAAGGCAATCATCTATTATCAAGATGGCAGCAGGCAAACTTTGATTCTTTAAATCGAAGTCACTTTACGATTGCTGAAACTGGCTTTGGCACGGGTTTGAATTTTTTATGTGCTGCGAAATTGTGGTTGAAGGTCGCGCCAGTCAAAGCCACTTTGCATTTTATAAGTACTGAGAAATACCCGCTATGTTTGCAAGATATGGCAAAGGCCTTAGCTTATTGGCCTGACCTGAACACATTAAGTCAGCCATTTTTAACCCAATACCAAGCACTGCTTGGTAGCACACAAACGATATCACTCTTTGATAATCGTATTCAGTTAACCTTGCTCATAGGTGACGCTATCACCCGCTTGCATGGAATACACACTGAAATAGATACTTGGTTCCTAGATGGCTTTGCGCCGAGTAAAAATCCTGAAATGTGGCTACCAGCGCTTTTTGAACGGATGGCCGCATTGTCAAACGCAGAAACAACCTTCGCCACATTCACAAGTGCTGGCGAAGTGCGACGCGGCTTGATGGCAGCAGGTTTTGAAGTCAACAAACGTTCGGGATTTGGTAAAAAGCGTGAAATGCTCACTGGTCGCTTTCTAGGACTTAACCATTTGCACGAGCCTAAATATGCTACCTAAAACAGCCATTGTTATCGGTGGAGGCATTGCAGGTTGTAGCACCGCTTATGCCTTGGCTCAGCGAGGCATAAGCGTAACGTTATTAGAACGTCACGCTAAGATTGCTAGCGAAGCTTCAGGTAATCCTTTAGCTATGCTTTACCCGCGTTTAAGTGGTGATAATGCAGCAAGTCAATTTGCATTGGCGGGTTATCTATATAGCCTGCAATTGTTTAAATCATTAAATCTAGCGCCTGCTGATTTTAATGCTTGCGGTTTGCTACAGTTAGGTTTTAACGCAAGGGAATTAGCGCGGATTAAGAAAGTTGCCGCACAAAATCACGCAATCAATATTTTGAAATACGTGACTTCGCAAGAAGCAAGCAGTTTTGCTCGCATTGAAATTTTGCATGATGCACTGTATTTTCATGATGCAGCATGGGTTAATCCTAAACGCGTTTGTGAGCATTTAATAGCACATAAAAATATAGAACTAATCACTTTAACTCATACAAATAAACTATTGAAAAATAATAATTTATTTGAAATATATTTCAATGAAAAATTAATAAAAACAGCAGATATCGTGATTATTGCGAATGCTAACGAAGCAAAGTATTTTGACCAATCAAACCACATCATCACGCAGGCTGTGCGTGGACAAGTCAGTCAATTAAAAGCGACTGCAACTAGCCAAAAACTACACGCCATCGTATG
>JANOHT010000200.1:0-4004 GCA_031406605.1 Methylotenera sp.
CATGTTGAACTAGCTGTACGCGTCCGCGTGAGATTTTAACGGCATCTACACGCAGATAATAATAATCAAAAAATGTGCTAATAAACTCAGGCTGGGCACGGTCCATTTTGATGATATTAGGTAGCAGTTCAACATGATTAATCGTGTCAGTCGCTGTTTTTTCGCTGACCCCTAACGTGAGTGCCTCTTGTTTTAACTCATACAACCAGAGATTAAATCCACCTTCTGCAAAAGCCTCATTAAATGGAAACACAAACAGCAATGCTAAAAAGATTGGTAGTAAGGTTTTATTAGCCATGCTGAGATGCCGCTGGCTGGTTAGAATCTTTTGCATTAGATATTTGATTAATCAACATATGATAACCTGCTTGGAAATCTGGAAATTGCAACTTAAAACCCGTTGCTATCATGGCTAGGTTACTTAACTTTTTACCACCATTTATCAAGGGCACCTTAACCTGAGCTTCAACTTGTAGCTTCGCTGCAATCCATTGTAATACTTCGTATTGGGTTGTTGGTTTTGAGTCAGTGACTATATAACAGCTATCAACAGCAATATTTTTTAATACTTTTTGCACTAAAAAAACCATAAACGCCGCAGCATCATCACGATGAATTCGATTGCTCCAGCTATTTAACTCAGGCCAATTTTCAGGTGATTTTGCTAAGTTAATCATGCGCAATCTGCCTGGGCCATAAATGCCAGACAGCCTTAACACTGTAGTGCCGCAAGAGAGTGACTTAAGCAAGCTCTCAGCCTCCAGTAAACGCTCACCACCAAAATCAGCAGGAATCGCAGCAACGGTTTCATCTAACAATACTTCTGTTTTTTGACCGTATACACGTGTGCTTGAGACAAAAAATACATGCTTTAACTGTGTATTTTTAAATTGTGTAGCTAATACGTGACGTAAGCCATCAACATAATGAGACTTATATTGCTCATCTGTTTGACCATTGGCGGCTACACAGTAAATTAAAATTTCGGGATGGATGTCGTTAAGTATGGCTAAACTTGCAGGCTGCGTAACATCCGCTTGAATAATAGTCACTCCATCAACTGCTACGTCACTACGCCTAACCCCGACGGTTTTGAACCCTAATTCTGCTAATTGAGTTGCTACCGCACTACCTAAATCTCCGCATCCTACAATCAGCGCCTTAACCATTTTTTCAACCATAATTTTAACGTTCGCTTTGTAAGTATTTTTCTGCAAAAAACAAAGCAACGATGGTTTTACCGTCAGTAATCTGACCACTTTTAACCATACTCAGGCAATCTTCAAAACTCGCTTCAAAAACATCCAATGATTCATCTTCATCTCGTTTATGCAGCCCAGCGCTCAATCCACGCGCTAAATACATATGAATCACCTCGTTTGAATAGCCGATACATGGGTGCTGGTGACCTAATTTAACCCAATCGCTAGCACTGTAGCCAGTTTCTTCAAGCAGCTCACGCTGACCGGTGATAAGTACTTCTTCACCAGCTTCCATCTTACCTGCTGGCAATTCAATAAATACTTGGTGTAATGGATAACGAAATTGTTTTTCGAGGACGACGTTACCATTGGGCAATATGGGCACAATGACCACCGCCCCCGGATGTAATACATATTCTCGTTGACTTAAATTGCCAGTTGGTAAGCGAACTTGGTCACGCTTAACTGTCAGCAAGTCACCGGCAGCGATAATTTCAGAGCTAACGCAGTGTTCTATTAAATCAACTACTGGTAAATCTACAGGTAACTTAACCATCTATTAAAGGGCCGCAACACTAAATGTATCGCATTGTTTAATATCGCCAGTGCTCAAGCCTTGATTAAACCAATGCATACGTTGCTGTGAAGTGCCATGCGTGAAGCTATCAGGCACAGCGTACCCTTGCGCTTGCTTTTGCAAAGCATCATCGCCAATGGCGGCGGCGGCCGTCATGGCTTCTTCTACATCGCCTTTCTCTAAAATACGATTTTCACCATCGGCATGATTTGCCCATACACCTGCGTAGCAATCTGCTTGCAGCTCTAAACGCACAGAATATTGATTTGCCTGTGCTTCGTTACGGGCATTTTGACGTGCTTGCTGCACTTTACCTGACGTACCCATGAGGTTTTGAATGTGATGCCCAACTTCATGGGCAATGACATAAGCTTGAGCGAAATCGCCAGGTGCATTAAAACGTGTTTTCATCTCTTGGTAAAAACTTAAATCAATGTACACTTTTTGATCCCCAGGGCAATAAAATGGTCCCATCGCTGCTTGTCCAGAACCACAAGCTGTTGGTGTTTGACCACTGAACAATACCAACTTTGGGGCTGGGTATTGTTCACCAGATTGAGCAAAAATTTTGCCCCAAGTATCCTCTGTACTACCAAGCACTTTTGCAACAAATTTTGCCATTGGGTCATCAGAAGGGATGGGTTGTGACTCTACAGGTGCATTTTGTTGCAAACTTTGCCCCATATTCAATATCACTGAAGGATCAACACCAAAATACATCGCGACCAATGCGATTGCAATTGTGCCAATACCTATCCCTTTGCCACCAATAGGCAAGCCACCACCACTGCCACGCCTATCTTCTACGTTACTACTTTCACGTTCATCATCTAAGCGCATGGTAAAGCCTCGCAATTATTTGGAGTTATTTTATTAATACAGAATGCAATCTAATGTATATTTTTGAACGAGGAGTAAAAATATACAAGTACTTTTTTGGGGTGAATATACTGAGGATTCTATAAGCTTAACTACATCAGCTATTTATCAATGATGACATTACGATTGTTTACAAATTACTAGTTGAGCAAGTTTAACTTTACTCAATATTCAATTATGTGCAATTAGCTATGGCCTTATTTCCACAATACCTTGTAAACAAAGCCTGGAAACGCGAATACAAGAAATAAACACCCAGTCACTGCGTAAAACTCCCAGTCTTGTGGTGCAATCTGGCCAAAAGTAGCATTCTCTGTATATAAAGCGATGGCGCCAACCAAAAAATACAAAACAAACAGCTCTAATAAGCACCAAGCTAGATTTTTAGAGGGTTGTTTGATAGGAATGACATAAAACAACTTATTTGAAAACCAAGGCAAGTTAGCGGCAAATAGCACTAAAGCCAACAATATCCAAATTGTATTATACGAATTTTCCATTAGCTTAAACTTCTCGTAATTGCGTAGGCACATAACTCCATCAGACTTTGTGGCATAAGCCCTATGACCAACAGACCGAGTGCATTAATACCCAAAACTACTCGCATATCAATAGTGGATTCTAGCGGTGAATTGTCGGCAGGCTCATCAAAGTACATTAACTTAATGACACGTAAGTAGTAAAAAGCGCCGATTACGGCCATTAATACTGCAAACACGACCAACCATAAGTACCCTGCCTGCAAGGCGGCCTGCAATACGCTAAATTTGGCATAGAAACCCAGTGTAGGCGGAATACCCGCCATACTGAACATAACAATCAGCATTAAAAAAGCATGCCATGGGCTACGATGATTCAAACCTTTTAAGTCATCTAATTTGTCTGCCTCAAAACCTTTGCGTGACAATAATATAATAATACCGAAACCAGCAAGCGTCATTAACACATAGCTCACGATGTAGAACAGTGCATATACAAAACCATTGATACTTGCACTCATTAAGCCGTATAGCACAAAACCGATGTGCGAAATTGTAGAATACGCCAACATACGTTTTAAATTGGTTTGTGCGATAGCAGTGATATTACCGATAATGATGGACAATACCGCCATGATCATCAGCATTTGCTGCCAATCTGCGATGAGCGTAGGCAGTGCTTGCACTAGAATTCGAATGACGAAGGCAAATGCTGCGAGTTTAGGCACTGAGCTAATCAGCATTGTGATGGCTGTAGGTGAGCCTTCATAGACGTCTGGCACCCACATCTGAAACGGTACTGCACCAAGCTTAAAGGCTACACCCGCTACAATAAACACTAAACCCAATATCAATACAGCATGATTA
>JANOHT010000236.1:0-7102 GCA_031406605.1 Methylotenera sp.
GCCACCACTTTATTTTGCGGCGTTAAAAAATCCATCGCATACATCACACCATCTAACTCACGACCTGTTACTGGCAAATCACGTGGGTGCTCAGCGCCACCAGCTAGAATCACAGCATCAAATTCAGCTAACAAATCATCAGCATTAACGTTTTCGCCCACGTTTTGATTGACGCGAAATTCAACGCCTTCAGCTTCCATCTGCGTCATGCGACGATCAATATGAATTTTTTCCATTTTAAAGTCTGGAATACCGTAGCGTAACAAGCCGCCTATACGGCTGCTCTTTTCTAATACTACAACATCATGGCCAACACGCGCTAATTGTTGTGCCGCCGCTAAACCTGCTGGGCCTGAACCGACGATTGCGATACGTTTACCTGTTTTATGTGTAGGAATTTGTGGTGTAACCCAATTGTTTTCCCATGCTTTATCGATGATTGCATGCTCAATCGACTTAATACCGACTGGATCTGCATTGATATTCAAAGTACAAGCCGCTTCACATGGTGCGGGGCAAATACGGCCAGTAAATTCCGGAAAGTTATTAGTTGAATGCAATACATCAATCGCACCACGCCAATCTTGGCTGTAAACTAAATCATTCCAATCAGGAATAATATTATTAACAGGGCAACCTGTAGTACAGAACGGAATACCGCAATCCATACAGCGCGCGCCTTGCTGCTTGGCTTGCTCGTCTGATAAATGCAGCACAAACTCTTTGTAATTTTTAACACGATCAACCACTGGCAGATTCGCCTCCGCCAGCCTTGCGTATTCCATGAAGCCTGTTACTTTGCCCATACTAAAAGCCCTTACCCATATTTAATGTTTTATCTGTTCCGTAGCTACAATTTATGCAGCAACTAGCGCTTTATCTTCAGCAAGTTCAATTAAGGCACGTTTATATTCATTTGGCATCACTTTTACGAACTTGTTTCTGTAATGTACCCAGTCGGCCAACATTGCACTAGCGCGTACACTGCCAGTATAAATTGCATGCTTTTCAATCAATGCTTTAAGTGTGATTTCATCTGGCTGGTCTAGGTGATGCACTTTACCAATACTGGCTTCTGCACTTTCTATTTTCTCTAGCGCAACCATGCTCATATTGCATCGTTTAGCAAACATGCCATCTTCATCATAGACATATGCCACACCGCCACTCATACCTGCGGCAAAGTTTTGGCCTGTTAATCCTAAAACAACAACAGTACCGCCTGTCATATATTCACAACCGTGATTACCTAGCCCTTCAACCACTGCAGATGCGCCTGAGTTACGCACACAGAAACGCTCACCGGCAACGCCTCTAAAATAGCTTTCGCCAGTAGTTGCGCCATACATGACCGTATTACCGACAATGATATTTTCATGGGCAATGCCGCGGAACGCGACTGGCGGCTTAATTATAATGCGCCCACCACATAAGCCTTTACCTACATAATCGTTACCTTCACCCGTTAACTCAAAGGTGATACCTTTAGCTAAAAAGGCTGCAAAACTTTGACCTGATGTTCCAGTGAAATTGATATGTATCGTATCGTCTGGCAAACCAGCATTACCGTAGCGCGTAGCTACCTGATTAGACAACATCGTGCCGACTGTGCGGTTAGTGTTAGCAATTGCAATATCTAATACTACTTTTTGACCTGTTTCTAACGCAGGTTTTGCCAATTCAACCAATTTATTATCAAGTGCATTCACTAATCCATGGTCTTGCACATCATTGTTTTTACGTGAAACGCTAGCGGGCATCTCTGGCAAATGGAAAACTTTGCTAAAGTCTAAACCATTGATTTTCCAGTGATCTATCCCTGCTTGCATATTCAATAAATCGGCACGGCCAATCAAATCATCAAACTTGGCAATACCAATTGAAGCCATCAATTCGCGTACTTCTTCTGCAACAAAGAAGAAGTAATTGACCACATGTTCAGGCTGACCTGTGAAACGTTTACGTAATTCTGGATCTTGCGTAGCCACGCCTACAGGACAGGTATTTAGATGGCACTTACGCATCATGATACAGCCCTCGACCACTAGCGGTGCGGTTGCAAAGCCAAACTCATCTGCACCTAACAATGCGCCGATTAGCACATCACGGCCTGTTTTCATTTGACCATCAACTTGCACTACCACACGACCGCGCAACTGGTTCAGCACCAGGGTTTGCTGTGTTTCAGCCAGTCCTAGTTCCCACGGCGTACCTGCATGTTTCACTGAAGATATCGGCGATGCACCCGTACCGCCGTCATGACCAGCGACCACAATATGGTCTGACTTAGCTTTTGCTACACCCGCAGCCACGGTACCGATGCCGGTTTCAGATACTAATTTAACTGAAATTGATGCCTTAGGATTTGCGTTTTTAAGGTCATGAATCAACTGGGCTAAATCTTCAATCGAATAAATATCATGATGCGGTGGCGGTGAAATCAGACCCACGCCTGGCACTGAAAAACGCAATTTCGCGATATATTCACTTACTTTGTGGCCAGGTAATTGGCCACCTTCACCTGGTTTTGCACCTTGTGCCATTTTGATTTGAATTTGGTCAGCAGAGGCCAAGTATTCTGCAGTCACACCAAAGCGACCAGACGCAACTTGCTTAATGCGTGAGCGCATAGAATCACCGGCTTTAAGGGGAATATCACGTTCAATATTCTTCGCACCAATAACATTAGCCATGCTGGTGTCATGTGCAACAGCAATGAAGCGTTTAGCATCTTCACCACCTTCACCAGTATTTGACTTACCGCCAATACGGTTCATGGCAATCGCCAAGGTTGCATGCGCTTCAGTCGAAATTGAACCTAAAGACATCGCGCCCGTAGCAAAACGTTTAACAATTTCTTTTGCTGGCTCTACTGAATCAAGTGGAATAGCTGAACCCGCTGATTTAATTTCAAACAAACCGCGCAGCGTCATATGGCGGCGCGTTTGGTCATTAATTAATGCAGCATATTCTTTGTAGGTGGTTGCCGAATTCGTACGTGTAGCATGCTGTAATTTTGCAATTGAGTCCGGTGTCCACATATGCTCTTCACCGCGCACGCGGAAAGCGTATTCGCCACCGGCATCTAGGCTATTGGCCAACACAGGGTCATCGCCAAAAGCACTCATATGTAAACGTTCAGCTTCTTCTGCTACTTGATCTAGTCCAATACCTTCAATATTGGTTGCTGTACCAGTAAAGTATTTTTCAACGAAAACGGTATTCAACCCAATGGCTTCAAAAATTTGTGCTCCACAGTAAGACTGGTATGTAGAAATGCCCATTTTTGACATGACTTTGTACAAGCCTTTACCGATGGCTTTTACAAACTTCTTAGCGGCTTCATAATTATCTTTAGTGCCCATGTGGTTAATGGTTTCAAACGCTAACCATGGACAAACCGCTTCTGCACCATAACCGGCAAGCAAGGCAAAGTGGTGTACTTCGCGCGCAGAGCCAGTATCTATCACCAAGCCGGTGCTGGTTCTTAGACCACATTTTACTAAATGTTCATGCGTTGCAGAACAAGCTAGCAATGCTGGAATCGCTAAGCGCGCTTCACTAATGTTTCTATCTGACAGAATCAGGATGTTGAAACCATCATGCACGGCTTTTTCAGCAGCACTGGCAATGCTGGCCACTGCTGCGGCCATACCAGCCTTACCCTGCGTTGCAGGATAGGTGATATCTAACACCAATGATTTATATTGGTTTTGCGTGAGTGTCGCAATGGCTTTTAATTGCTCAAGCTCATCCAGCATCAACACCGGCTGGCTAGCTTCCAAGCGCATAGGCGGCGTGGTTTCATCCAAGCCCAGTAAGTTTGGCTTAGGGCCAATAAAAGTGACCAGTGACATCACTAACTCTTCACGAATCGGGTCGATTGGTGGGTTAGTCACTTGCGCAAATAATTGTTTGAAGTAGTTATAGAGTAACTTTGGTTTAGCAGATAACACTGGCAATGCGGCATCATTACCCATTGAACCAGCACCTTCTTCACCATTTGCAACCATAGGCGCCATCACGAATTTGATGTCTTCCTGCGTATAACCAAACGCTTGTTGCGTATCTAATAGACTTGCAGCCATTTCTAGCCCACCTTGTACTTTTGGCATATCGCTCAAAAAGTAGCGTGTTTTTTCTATCCATTGCTTATAAGGTTTAGCAGTGGCAAGGGCGTTTTTCACCTCGGCATCGCCAATAATGCGGCCTTGCTCCATGTCTATCAGCAACATTCTGCCTGGCTCTAAACGCCATTTCTTAACGATTTTTTCTTGTGGGAAAGTAAGCACACCCATCTCAGACGCCATCATTACAATATCGTCATCGGTGACTAAATAACGAGCAGGGCGCAAACCGTTGCGGTCTAGTGTTGCGCCAATCATACGGCCGTCGGTAAAGGCTACTGCGGCAGGACCATCCCATGGCTCCATCAAGGCAGCATGATATTCGTAAAACGCACGACGCTCTTCATCCATCAATGGATTACCAGAGCCGTCTTTTGCACCCCAAGCTTCAGGAATCAACATCATCATGGCATGTGGCAATGAATAACCGCCGGCCACTAGCAGCTCTAAACAGTTATCAAAACAGGCTGAATCTGACTGGCCATCTACAATCAACGGCCATAGCTTTTCTAAATCTTCGCCAATTACGCTAGATTTCATGGTCTCGTGACGCGCCGCCATCCAATTGACGTTGCCTTGCACGGTATTGATCTCACCATTGTGCGCAATCATGCGGAATGGATGCGCTAAGTCCCAAGCTGGGAAAGTATTGGTTGAAAAGCGCTGATGAACGAGTGCTAACGCTGAAACGACGCTTTCGTCATTTAAATCCTGGTAATAAACGCCGACTTCGTTCGCTAACAGCATACCTTTGTAAACAATGGTACGGGAAGAGAGTGACGGTATGTAGAATGCAGCGTTATCTTTAATATTAAGCGCAGACACTGCATGTTCGATACGTTTACGTATCACAAATAATTTGCGCTCAAAAGTGTTTTGATCTGTTGACGTAGTCGCGATGATAATTTGACGCATTGTTGGCTCAACATCACGCGCCGCTTGAGCAATATTACTGTTATTCACCGGCACATCACGCCAGCCAAGGAAAGTTTGATTTTCTTCGGCGATGATTTTGGTAATTAACGCTTCGCAAGCTTCACGGCTTTGTGCCACTTGCGGTAAAAACACGTTACCCACTGCGTATTGTCCTGCATCTGGCAGATTGATATTAAGTTTTGCTGCCTCTTTACGCATGAATGCGTCTGGCATCTGCATCAGCAAACCCGCGCCGTCACCCAATTTTGGGTCATACCCGGTTGCGCCTCGATGCGTCAGGTTAGTAAGCAGCTCCAAGCCTTTTTGCACAATCTCGTGGCTTTTTTTGCCCTTGATGTGCGCAACGAAACCAACGCCACAGGCGTCACGTTCATTAGACGGATTGTATAAGCCTTGCTTAGCTGGCTTACTGGAATTAACAGAGGTTGAATTACTTAAATCTAATGCCATATTATCTAATCACAAAACATTTAGCGGAACCTTCAAGTTTACCGTTAAATGCCTATGTGTTCAATAAGATAGAGCCCAAAGATAGTGATTATTTGCACAAATAACACTAGATACATACTAGCGCGTTATTTAGTACAAACAATCCAACATCATGCTGCGGCAACCAACTGAAACGCTTTTTTCGCCGCCGCGATGGTAAATGCAATATCTTCGTCCGTATGTGCTGCAGAAACGAAGCCAGCCTCAAACGCTGATGGGCCTAAGTAAATACCACTATCCAACATGCTGTGAAAGAACTTATTAAAATGCTCTTTGTTAGATTGCATCATCTCATTGAAACTTGTTGGACACTTTTCACAGAAATACAGCCCAAACATGCCACCTACGTTTTGCGCATTAAACACTACACCCGCATCTTTTGCAGCAGCTTTTAAACCATCCACCAGCTTTTTGGTTTGTGCTGCTAATTTAGTATGAAAATCAGGCGCTTGAATCAACCCCAGCGTTTCCAAACCAGCTGTTACCGCCACAGGGTTACCAGATAAAGTACCCGCCTGATACACTTTGCCCAATGGCGCTAAGCAACTCATAATATCTTTACGACCACCAAACGCACCGACCGGTAAGCCTCCACCAATCACCTTACCCAATGTCGTCATATCTGGCTTAATGTTGTATAGCGCTTGCGCTCCCCCTAAATGCACGCGGAAACCTGTCATCACTTCATCAAAAATCAGTACAGCGCCGTGTTTGGTGCATAATTCGCGTAAGGCTTGCAAAAACTCCATATGCGGCACAATTAAATTCATATTACCAACCACTGGCTCAATAATCACACAGGCAATTTCATCGCCCATTTTGCTAAACAAATCTTTAAGTGCCTGAGTGTTGTTATATTCTAAAGTAAGCGTGTGAGCCGCCACTTCTGCTGGAACACCCGCAGAGTCTGGTTCTCCGAAAGTGAGTAACCCAGAGCCTGCTTTAACCAACAAAGCATCCGAATGACCGTGGTAACAGCCCTCGAACTTAACCAATTTATTTCGGCCCGTAAAACCACGCGCTACACGAATGGCACTCATCGTAGCTTCTGTACCGCTACTGACCAAACGCACTTGCTCCATGCTAGGAACCAGCTTATTGATAAGCTCAGCCATTTCAAGCTCTAACCCAGTAGGCGCGCCAAATGACAAGCTGTTCTCAGCGACCTCTTGCACGGCTTTGATTACTACAGGGTGTGCATGACCAACAATCATGGGGCCCCATGAGTTGATATAGTCAATATATTGCTTACCATCAACATCCCAAAGTTTAGAACCCAAACCTTTTTTGAAGAATATCGGCGTACCTCCCACACTGCGAAACGCGCGCACTGGCGAGTTCACGCCACCAGGGATCAGTTGTTGAGATTTTTCAAAAAGCGTTTGGTTGCTAGAGATATTGGTAGATGTCATGATTTAGAAATTAATGGTTAAGTATTGAATAGTTTTGTGAATCGCTGAGTCGTTGATTCTATATCAGCAGCATTAAAAATAGCATTGATAACTGCAATCGAACTCGCACCTGCCTTAATGGCTAACGGCGCATTTTCC
>JANOHT010000254.1:0-11456 GCA_031406605.1 Methylotenera sp.
AATACGACTATTTTCGCCAATCTTTGTGTCATCAATGTGTGTGAACGGTGCAATATGCGTACCTGCCTGTATCATTGTGTTTTTAATCACGCAATTGGCCGCAATTTTAACGTTATCGCCCAAATTCACAGTGCCTTCAAACACACAATTCACATCAATTTCAACATCACGTCCGCAACTTAACGTACCACGCACATCCAAGCGGGCAGGGTCTTTTAATGTTACGCCTTGCTGCATGAGTCTTTGCGCAATGCGAGTTTGATAGACGCGTTCGATGGCGCTTAAATCAGTTTTTGAATTAATACCTGTCACTGACCACTCATCTGCAGTAATTTCTGCTACGACCTCTACACCTTGTTCCACAGCAAGCGCGACAATATCAGTTAAATAGTATTCACCCTGTGCGTTGTTATTGGTGAGCTGTGACAACCATTTATTTAGATGAGTATTCGGCATCGCCATGATGCCAGTATTCACTTCTACGATACTACGCTGTGCTTCTGTCGCGTCTTTATGTTCTATGATTGCTGTTACCAGCTTATTATTACGCACAATACGACCGTAACCTGTCGGGTCTGCTTTATTAAACGACAGAATCGCGAGTTGATTATTCGCTAAAGTAATTAAGCTTTTACAAGCTTCTACATCCACTAACGGTACATCACCTAACATAATCAATGTATTAGCATCTGCATCCAAGTAGGGTACCGCCTGCTGCACGGCATGGCCTGTACCTAGTTGCTCGGCTTGATTCACCCACGTAATATTTTCATGACTAAATGCTTCGCGGACAATCTCACCGCCATAGCCATACACAACAATGATTTTTTGTGGATTGAGTGCTTTTGCACAATCAATCACGTGGCCTAATATTGGCTTGCCACCAACTTCATGCAAAACTTTGGGTAGGTTGGAGTGCATGCGAGTACCTTTACCCGCAGCAAGGATGACGATATTTAATTTACTCATAAGTGGATGATTTTATAGTCAGCTTTTATTACAGATTTTTATACCCGTAAAGTATAACAAAAAAGGCAGCCTAGGCTGCCTTTTTGCTGATGTTACACTATCTTGATGGTTGCATTTAATGCGTAGTCTTGCGTAGACGTTCAATCGCTTGAATTTGCGCAAGTGCTTCAGACAACTCCGCTTGCGCTTTTGCATAATCCACATCAGAAGATCTGTTTTTCATTGCCTCTTCTGCGGCTTCTTTTGCTGCAATTGCTTTTGCTTCATCTAAATCGTGGCCACGCACTGCAGTATCCGCCAACACAGTAATTAAACCTGGTTGTACTTCTAACAGGCCGCCAGAGATAAAAATCAAAGTCTCTTCGCTAGTGTCAGGTAGTTTGATACGTAATGCACCTGGTTTAACAGTGGTAATCATCGGTGCGTGATTTGGGTAAATACCCACTTCACCTGCACTGGCAGGCGCTACCACAAACTCTGCTTCACCAGAGAATATGCTCGCTTCCGCACTTACTACATCAATATGAACAGTATTAGCCATAATTTTCCTTAAACTTTAAACTAAAATCCAGTAGTAACTAGTTTAAGTATCTCTTAGTTAAGAGTCTTGGCTTTCTCAACAGCCTCTTCAATACCACCAACCATGTAGAACGCTTGCTCTGGCAGATGATCATACTCACCAGCTACAATGGCTTTGAAACCTTTAATCGTTTCTTTTAATGGTACGTATTTACCTGGTGCGCCAGTAAACACTTCAGCCACGTGGAATGGTTGTGACAAGAAACGTTGGATTTTACGTGCACGGCCAACAGCTAATTTATCTTCTGGTGACAATTCGTCCATACCCAAAATAGCAATAATGTCGCGCAATTCTTTATAACGTTGCAATGTTTGTTGTACTGAACGCGCTACGTTGTAATGCTCTTCCCCAACTACTAATGGGTCTAATTGACGTGATGTTGAATCTAGTGGATCAACCGCAGGGTAGATACCTAAAGAAGCAATGTCACGTGACAACACAACAGTTGAATCCAAATGCTGGAAAGTAGTTGCTGGTGATGGATCGGTCAAGTCATCCGCAGGTACATAAACCGCTTGAATAGACGTAATAGAACCTGCTTTAGTTGAAGTAATGCGCTCTTGTAAGCGGCCCATTTCATCAGCTAGGGTAGGTTGGTAACCTACCGCTGAAGGCATACGGCCTAACAGCGCAGATACTTCAGTACCGGCCAATGTGTAACGGTAGATGTTATCTACGAAGAACAATACATCACGGCCTTCGTCACGGAATTTTTCAGCCATTGTCAAACCTGACAAAGCAACGCGTAAACGGTTGCCTGGTGGTTCGTTCATTTGACCGAACACCATCGCTACTTTTGATTCTTTCATGTTATCAAGTTTAATAACACCTGCTTCAGCCATCTCGTGGTAGAAGTCATTACCCTCACGAGTACGCTCACCCACGCCAGCAAACACTGATAAACCTGAGTGTTGTTTTGCAATGTTGTTGATTAACTCAAGCATGTTAACGGTTTTACCTACACCGGCACCGCCGAACAAACCAACTTTACCGCCTTTAGCAAACGGGCAAACTAAGTCAATCACCTTAATACCTGTTTCTAACAAGTCTACTGAAGGTGATAACTCTTCAAAAGATGGTGCTTTTTGGTGAATTGCGCGACGCTCGTCACAGTCAATCGGACCGGCTTCATCAATTGGGCGGCCTAATACATCCATAATACGGCCTAAGGTACCAACACCGACTGGCACAGTAATTTGTGAGCCTGTAGATTTAAATGCAGTACCACGTGAAAGGCCATCTGATGAGCCCATCGCAATCGTACGTACAATACCGTCACCTAATTGTTGTTGTACTTCAAGTGTTAAGCCTTCTTCAGCTTTACTTGTAGCATCATCAATAATCAGCGCTTCAAATACTTTTGGCATTTGGTCACGTGGAAACTCAACGTCTACCACCGCACCAATACATTGCACTACTCTACCAATTTTTACACTAACGTCTGCTGTACTCATTTTTTATATCCTATTCAAACTAATTTGTTGAATTGTAATTTAATGTTCTGTTAAGGCTTTGTTAAGACTAAGCTACCGCTGCCGCGCCGCCGACGATCTCGGAGATCTCTTTGGTAATGGCCGCTTGACGTGCTTTGTTGTAAACCAATTTCAAGTCACCAATGACTTCTTTCGCATTATCAGAAGCTGACTTCATAGCCACCATACGTGAAGACTGCTCTGAGGCCATATTTTCTGACACCGCGTTATAAACCAATGACTCGATATAACGTACCATCAACTGGTCAATGACAGGCTTCGATTCTGGCTCATAGATGTAATCCCAGTGACCTTTAGCCGCACCAATCTGAACTGCGCTTTTGATTACGCCACTCGTCGTGAGAGACTCAGCCTTTTCATGAGCCGCATGTGTACCTAAGCGTTCACTTGTCAGAGGCAATAATTGCTCCATTACAGGTTCCTGCTTCATCGTGTTGATGAAACGGGTGTAGCTAATATATAACTGATCAATTTCACCAGTTGTATACGCGTCTAACATCACCTTAATATTACCAATCAGCGTGTCTAAATGCGGAACATCGCCTAAACCAGTGATGTGCGATTTAACATTGGCACCAACACGGTTCATAAAGGCATAACCCTTGTTGCCAATTGCACTGATAGAAACCGCTTTACCTTCAGATTCCCATGTTTTCATCTGATTAACAGATAAGCGCAGCATATTGGTATTTAAACCGCCACACAGCCCTTTATCAGAACTGACAACGATAAGACCAACATTCTTGACATTCTCACGCTTTAAAAGAAAAGGGTGCTTGTACTCTGAATGCGCGAGTGAAAGATGCGCTGCTACATTGCGAATTTTCTCGGCATATGGGCGTGAGGCGCGCATTCTATCTTGCGCTTTACGCATTTTAGAAGCTGCCACCATCTCCATCGCTTTGGTGATCTTGCGTGTGTTTTCTACACTCTTGATCTTGGTTCTAATCTCTTTACTACCAGCCATTTTAGTGTCCTAGATAGTCGATTGATTAGTAAGCGTTAGTTGCTTTAAAGTCTTGAATCGCTGCTTCAACCGCTTTTTCGTTATCACCAGCTAAGTCTTTGCTTGTTTCAATGCCATCCATCAGTGCCTTGTATTTAGAACCCATGAAACCATGCAATGCGTGTTCAACCGCTAATACTTTATTGGTTGGAACGTCATCAAAGTAGCCTTTATTCGCCGCTAACAATGTAATTGCCATGTTAGAAATACTTAATGGTGCATATTGTGCTTGTTTCATCAACTCAGTAAACATACGACCACGATCTAGTTGTTTACGTGTTGCTTCATCCAAATCAGAAGCGAACTGCGCGAACGCAGCCAACTCACGGTATTGCGCTAATGCTAAACGTACGCCACCACCTAATTTCTTGATGACTTTAGTTTGAGCAGCACCACCCACGCGAGACACTGAAATACCAGCGTTGATTGCAGGACGAATACCGGCGTTGAATAAGTCAGTTTCTAAGAAGATCTGACCATCGGTAATAGAAATCACGTTAGTTGGAACGAATGCTGAAACGTCACCAGCAGCTGTTTCAATCACTGGCAATGCAGTCAATGAACCAGTTTTGCCTTTAACGGCGCCGTTAGTGAATTTTTCTACATACTCTTCATTTACACGAGCTGCACGCTCTAACAAGCGTGAGTGAATATAGAACACGTCACCTGGATAAGCTTCACGGCCTGGTGGACGGCGTAATAGCAATGAAATCTGACGGTAAGCAATCGCTTGTTTAGTCAAGTCATCGTATACGATCAATGCATCTTCACCACGGTCACGGAAGTATTCGCCCATCGTACAACCAGCGTACGGTGCTAAGAATTGTAATGCTGCTGAATCTGACGCTGTTGCCGCAACCACGATGGTGTAAGCAAGTGCGCCGTTTTCTTCAAGTTTACGTACCACGTTAGCAACAGTAGAAGCCTTTTGGCCAATTGCAACGTAGATACAGGTCATGTTTTGACCTTTTTGATTGATGATGGCATCAATCGCAACCGCTGTCTTACCTGTTTGACGGTCACCAATAATCAATTCACGTTGACCGCGGCCAACCGGCACCATTGAATCAACTGATTTCAAACCTGTTTGCACTGGTTGTGAAACTGACTTACGGGCAATCACGCCTGGTGCAACTTTTTCGATCTTGTCAGTCATTTTTGCATTGACTGGGCCTTTACCATCAATTGGCTGACCTAGCGCGTTCACAACGCGACCAATCAATTCTGGACCTACTGGCACTTCTAAAATACGACCTGTACATTTACAGATGTCGCCTTCAGTAATGTGCTCGTAATCACCTAAAACCACAGCACCCACTGAGTCACGCTCTAAGTTAAGCGCTAAACCAAATGTGTTGCCTGGGAATTCGATCATCTCGCCGGCCATCACGTTTGAAAGACCGTGAATACGTACGATACCGTCGGTTACTGAAATTACCGTACCTTGAGTACGCGCTTCAGCTGAGGTAGAAAAATTTTCTAATCTGCTTTTAATCAGTTCACTGATTTCTGATGTAGATAACTGCATTGTGACTCCTAAGTTATTCTTTACTTGTGTACTTTAAGCTGAAAGCGTGTAGGCTAAATTTTGCAATTGACCTTTGACTGATGCGTCTATCACGGTATCGCCAACAATAATTTTAATGCCGCCAATGAGTTCTGAATCAACAGATACAGTGGCTTCTATTTTTTTACCGAACTTAGCTTCTAAGCGTTTTACTAAATCTTTAATTTCTGCAGCGCTTGGTTTAGCCGCGGCAATAATTTGTGCGTCTAGTGTGCCTTCATCTTGCGCTTTTAGTTCTTCAAACGCGCTAGTAATGGCTGGCAAAATAGACATGCGATTATATTCAACCAACACTTTAATCAGGTTTTGTCCGTGCTCGTTAAGCTTGTCACCAGCCACTTTTAAAAAAGTGGCTAGCAAGTCACTACTGACTACTTTCGGATCTTGAATATAAGCTTGCATCTGCGCATCATTAGAAACTGCAGCAGCAAAGCCTAGCATTTCTGACCACTTAGCAAGAGACTTTGTTTCTTTACCTAGTTTGTAAGCAGCAACCGCATAAGGCCTTGCGATGGTTGATATTTCAGCCATGACTTATAGCTCCGCCGCGAGTTTAGATAGCATTTCGCTATGCGCTTTGCCGTCAATCTCTTTACGTAAGATTTTTTCAGCGCCCGCAATTGCAAGTGCTGACACCTGTGAACGTAAGCCTTCTTTTGCACGGTTCACTTCTTGGTCGATTTCAGCTTTAGCACCAGCTAAAATACGATCGCCTTCAACTTTGGCAGTAGTTTTAGCTTCTTCAACGATTTGTGAGCCACGCTTTTCGGCTTGGCCAATAATTTCACTCGCCTTTTGCTTAGCTTCATTCAGAGTGATTTCTGATTTTTTAGCTGCTACATCTAAAGCGCTCCTACCTTCTTGCGCTGCGGCTAAACCATCAGCAATTTCCTTTTGGCGTGTTTCAATCGCTGTTAATAGCGGTGGCCAAACGAATTTCACTGTGAACCAAATCAACACAGCAAATGCGATGGCTTGTGCGATTAGTGTAAAGTTAATGTTCATTTTTGATCCAAATTAAATATCATTTAAGCTTAAATCGTTAAGACATTGATCACCCAGGTGACAAGTCATTAAAGACCAGTCGTTAAATATAAGTGTTTGAGCCAAACCTTGACTCAAACAATCTATTTAGCGGCTAATTACTGTGCAACTACACTTAATAATGGGTTAGCAAATGCAAACATCATCGCTAGACCAACACCAATAATGAAAGAAGCATCGATAAGACCTAATAACAAGAATACTTTACCTTGTAATTGTGGGATCATTTCTGGTTGACGTGCAGCGCCTTCTAAGAAACTTGCACACATAATACCGATACCGATACAAGCACCCGCAGCGCCTAAACCAATAATTAAACCAATACCAATGCCTGTGTAGGCTTGAATCATTGCTAATGCATCCATTTTGTTACCCTCTCTAAAATTAAACTAACAACTTAACTACTAAAAAAATAAAAACTACTTAAAAAACTAGTGTGATTCATGCGCCATTGCTAAATAAACAACAGTCAACATCATGAAAATAAATGCTTGTAATGCCACGATTAAGATGTGGAAGATTGACCAACCTGCACCTAAAATCGCACCAAAAATCGTGCCGGAGATGCCTGTTGAAGCCCATAAGCCGATCAACAAGAAAATCACTTCACCCGCATACATGTTGCCGAACAAACGCAGTGAATGTGAAAGCGGTTTTGAGATATATTCAATCAGGTTGAAAAGGAAGTTAGCAGGCCATACCCAGAACTTAGTACCGAATGGTGAGCAGAATAACTCATGCACCCAGCCACCTAAGCCCTTGACTTTGATAGAGAAAAATATCATCAAGAACCAAATTGCCAAAGCTAGCGCAAAGGTGGTATTGATGTCAGAAGTAGGTACTGCACGCCATTTTTCTACCCCAAAAAAAGCGAGTGATTCAGCAACGATATCAACTGGTAAAAAGTCCATGGCGTTCATTGCGAACACCCATAAAAAAACCGTCATTGCTGTTGGTGCTATGAAGCTATGACGGTTACCGTGGAAAATATTTTTAACTTGGTCATCCACAAAACCAAAAACTAGCTCAACAAATGCTTGACGCTTAGTTGGCACACCGGCTGTTGCGCCTCGCGCCACCAGCCAGATTAAACCCATGACCAATACACCTAACAACACAGACATAATCAATGTGTCGTAGTGCAACACCCAAAAACTACCATCACCTACTGATTTGGTATTAAAGCTTAAATGATGCGCAATATAGCTTGATGGTGTTAATGCGTGTTCTGCTTGCTGAGCGTGTTCTGTAGCCATAATCTATTATTTACTTTAACTAAAATTCGTTTCTAAGAAAATTTTTACACTTTTAACTTACTTAGCGCCGCACCTGAAAATAGGGCTGCCGCTGCCAAACCTGCAATCAATGCAAACGGCACTAATTGTTGATAAAGCTTAAATACAATCACCAACAATATGATGATGACTAAAATCTTAACTGCTTCTGCTTTTAACAAATTAACCAAAATTGCTGAAGCGTCTTGTTTATTTGCACTTCGTTTTGCAATCATGGCTGCTGCACTTGCACCAAGTAGCACACATGCGCCACCCAACATCGCCGAAATACCCGCATTTAACCCTGAAACAAATAGTGCGATAACCGCAACCACTAACGTGGCAACCAGTTGAATTTTAAGCATTTTACTAAAAACATCTGATGTATTAGTGACTGACAATGACTTAGAATCCAGTTAAATTAAAGTAGTTTTCAACGCTCTAAATTAGTGCTTTTTGCGTTCGTTGATTTTTGTAATGCAGTAAAGTCCGCGATTTTGAATTATTACCACTTTTTAGTCAAGGGTTAAGTTCAAGCAAAATTAAACACTTAGCGCAAATATTGACTTAATTAACGTGATATTTTGGCAATAATTTCATCCAGTTGGTCTAAATTTGCATAACTAATCTTCATCGTACCTGCGCCATTAGCACTCGCTTTAATGCTGACTGATGCACCTAATTTGTCACTTAATGCTTCTTGCAGCCTTAAAATATCATGATTTACCGGGGTTTTCTGTATTAGTTTTTGCGCTGGATTTTGTGCTGCCTGACCTATTTGCTCGTGATGTTTTTTGACTAAATTTTCTGCATCGCGCACCGATAAATTATTTTGCACAATTTGTTCAGCCAGCATCACCTGTTGCGCGCCTGTCAGCCCAACGAGTGCACGTGCATGACCCATATCTAATTTGCCATGCATTAACATATCTTGCACAGGTGCACACAAAGTGAGCAAACGTAATAAATTAGATACCGCGACACGCGAACGCCCAACTGCTTCAGCCGCTTTTTCATGTGTCATGGCAAACTCATCAATCAAACGCTTAATACCTTGCGCTTCTTCTAATGGGTTGAGGTTTTCACGCTGAATATTCTCAATCAACGCCATCGCAAGCGCAGACTCATCGGCGATTTCACGCACTAATACAGGCACTTCAGCTAAACCAGCGATTTGACTAGCCCGCCAACGGCGTTCACCCGCGATGATTTCATAATGCTCATCATCTATATGACGCACTAAAATAGGCTGCATAATGCCCTGCGTTTTGATTGATGCAGCCAAAGTCTGCAAAGCCGCCTCATCCATGTAACTACGTGGCTGATATTTGCCTGGGCGCAATTGTGTCACTTTAAGCATAAGCAATGAATCCGCCTCGCCCACGCTGCCCATATCGCCCGCAAGTAGGGCGTCCAACCCGCGACCCAAGCCCCTCATACCTTTTAATTTAGCCATTTTTTTATTTTGCCTGTGATTCTATTTTTAATTGATAGACACGTTTAGTGATGCCATTTAAATTCATAACCCTATACTTAAGCAGCTTTTGCAACCAGTTTTTCTCGGTCAATAATCTCTTGTGCTAGCTCTAAGTAAGCCACTGAACCTTTTGAGCTTTTATCATAGCTCAACACCGGCACGCCATAACTAGGCGCCTCGGCTAACCGTATATTGCGCGGAATCACTGTTTTATAAACTTTATCGCCAAAATGGCTGATAAGTTGGGCAGAGACTTGTTGCGCAAGCATATTGCGATTATCGAACAGTGTACGCAGCAGACCTTCAATCTCTAAAGTCGGGTTCAAATGCGCGCGTACTTTTTTAATGGTATTTACTAAATCGGACAAACCCTCTAAGGCGTAATACTCACATTGCATAGGAATCATCACCGCGCTAGCCGCCGTAAGTGCATTCACTGTCACTAAGTTGAGGGCAGGGGGGCAATCTAAAAGCACCACATCATAGGCATCATTCAATTTAGCAATGGCTACTTTTAAGCGAGTTTCACGCGCCAATTCATTTACCAACTCGACTTCTGCACCCGCCAACTCACGATTTGAAGGCGCAATATCGAATCCGCCTTTTTCACTGGTAATAATCACTTCTTTCAGCGACTTTTCACCAATCAACACATGATAAATACTCAGTTTTAGATGTGCTTTATCAATGCCACTTCCGGTGCTGGCATTGCCTTGCGGATCTAAATCTATCAGCAATACGCGTCTACCCAAACTTGCCAAACTTGCCGCTAAATTCACACAGGTAGTGGTTTTACCTACGCCGCCTTTTTGATTGGTGATTGCGAGTATCTTCATATTGTCTTTATATTGATAGTTACTTTTAGTGATTTTGATTCTATAAAATTACTGGGTTTCAATATTACTGGACTTCAATATTTACTTGGTTTTGCTAGATGACTTCAAAAAGACGGCCTCAAAAATACAAGATGTCGTTCAGCATCTAAACCAGCCACTTTCAATACTTTAATTTCGCAAGGCTGAATACCCGACTTTTTAAACTCCTGGCTTTCAAATTCATGATTCGGTACTACGCCTTTCATCGCCAACCATAGCCCATCATCTGCGAGCAAATGCTGAGTGAGCTTAACAAACAAATCAATTTCAGAAAACGCACGTGAAATAATCACATCAAACCCTGCGCCTTCATTAAACCTCTCTTTTTTTAACGCTTCTACACGCCCAGCCTCTACCTGAAAATTAGCTAAACTTAATTCACCTTTAACTTGCCGCATAAAACTAGTTTTTTTTAGCACGGAGTCAATCGCTGTGACTTGCAAATCAGGCAAACAAATTGACAATGGAATACTAGGCAATCCGGCGCCAGCACCGACATCCAATAAACTGTTAGGCGAGAGCGCTTGAACAAATGGCAACACACTGAGTGAATCCAGCAAATGCAGCGTTACCATCTCGAACGGGTCGCGTATCGCCGTGAGGTTATGCACTTTGTTCCATTTATCAATCAGCAGCACATACGCAATTAACTTGGCTTGCTTTTCGGTGCTTACCTGCAAACCCATCTCTAGCAAGCCAGTTTCTAACTTGGCTTGCAGCATGCTTTGTAACGTCATGCAGCTTGCTCTACTTGTTTGCTACGAGATTTACGTTTTAAGTACACCAATAACAATGAAATTGCCGCTGGCGTAATGCCTGAAATGCGGCTGGCCTGACCTATCGTTTCCGGCTTTTGCGCATTCAGCTTTTGCTGTGCTTCAATCGGCAAGCCATGAATCTCGCGATAATCTAAATCATTCGGTAACTTTGTATTTTCTTGGCCGCGGCTACGTGCCACTTCATCAGTTTGGCGGTCAATATAGCCTTGATATTTTGCGGCGATTTCTACTTGCTCGCGCACAGCAGGTTCAAGCTCGCCTAAACCTTCAACGCCTAAAGTTAATAAGGCATCGTAGCTTACTTCTGGCCTACGCAATAATTCAAACAAACTATATTCATGTTCTAACGGCTTGCCAAACATTTCCACCATTTTTTCTACTGGCAAATTGGC
>JANOHT010000248.1:0-6148 GCA_031406605.1 Methylotenera sp.
TGCAATCGCAGCTAAACCTGGTAAGGTGAGTGTGGCTTGCAACATTGACAAAATCGCTACTAAAAGTAATAAGTTAATCGCCAATGCAACCACTGAAACCACACCAAACGCCATGTAGTAAATCATCATCATCACAGCAATAGCTGCAAAGCCCCAAAGGGTTGAATGAATGCCGCGATTGATATTGTCTTGACCCATACTGGGGCCTACCGTGCGCTCTTCAATAATATCCATTGGCGCAGCCAGTGCGCCAGCGCGTAGCAGCAGTGAAACGTCTGTTGCTTCTTGTGTATTCGCCATGCCTGAAATCTGCACACGACCACCACCGATTTCTTCATTAATCACTGGGGCGGTAATGACTTCAGTGCTGCCTTTTTCAATCAGCAATATCGCCATGCGTTTACCTACGTTTTCACGCGTCACTTGCTGGAAAATTCGAGCGCCGCGAGCATCTAACGTAACGCTTACTACAGATTGGCCTGTTTGATTATTTACACCTGGACCCGCGTCGGTAATGTAATCACCTGTCAGTACCACGTTCTTTTTCACTAATATTGCACGACCTTCGCGGTCTTTATACACTTCATCACCCAAAGGTGCTTGGCCGTTTGCGGCCTTTTCAAGGGTGGCAGCATCACTTTTTTCTTCATCTACCATGCGAATTTCTAAGGTTGCTGTACGACCTAAAATCTCTTTAGCCTTTGCGGTGTCTTGTACACCAGGTAATTGGACTACCACGCGATCAGCACCTTGTTGCTGGATGATTGGTTCTGCAACACCTAATTCATTGATGCGATTGTGCAAAGTTTGAATATTTTGCTTGATAGAAAAATCTTGAATTTGTTTTTGTTCTACAGTGCTGAGTGTTGCTTTTAGAACCTTATCACTACCGCTATCTACTTCAGATAGGGTTAAATTAGGGTATTCTTTATTGATGATGGTTTTTGCTTTTGCAAGCTCAGCTTCGTCATTAAAGCGTACCTCAACAGATTGTCCTTCACGCGATACACCTAGATAAGAAATCCGCTCTTTACGCAACGCGATTCTAAAATCGCCTACAAAACGGTCGGCAGCTTTATTTAAAGCTGCTTCCATATCTACTTGCATCAAGAAGTGTACGCCACCACGTAAATCCAAACCTAAATACATAGGCTTAGCACCTAGGCTACGCAGCCAGTCTGGTGAGCGCGATAACAGGTTAAGTGCAACCGTGTAGTCTTTACCGAGGTTGGATTGCAATACATCTTTTGCTCTAATTTGCGTGTCGGTGTCAGCAAACCGCGCTTTCACGCCTCGTGCATCTAAATATACACCATCATATTGAATCTTCTCTTGCTTGAAAATCGCTTCAACTTGACCCAGCAGGCTTGAATCAAGTTTAGTGGTACTTTTAGCAGGCGTAATTTGTACCGCTGGCGATTCGCCGAAAAAATTTGGGATGGTATAAATTAGTCCAATCAAAATCATGATTGCAACAAAAATATTTTTCCACATTGGATAGCGATTCATAGTCAGGCTCTAGTCAATAACGGTATGAGATTTTAAAACGTTAAGTGGTAATAATTGCTTTGTGCAGCCAATATCAACAGCCTTGAATTCATTGCTTAATATTGGCTGGTTTTTTTTAATTAAATACTTTTAATCGTACCTTTTGGCAGCGCGGTTTGAATTGCCTGTTTTTGCACTGTAATTTCAGTATTGGCAGCAATTTCAACGCTAACAAAAGCTTCTGTTACTTTAGTGACTTTGCCAACAATGCCGCCACTCGTCACAACTTCATCACCTTTTTGCAAGGCAGCAATCATGTTGCGCTGTTCTTTGGCTTGTTTCATTTGTGGACGGATAATCATGAAGAAAAATAATACAAAAATTACGACGAGCGGTAGAAAGCTCATTAAATCTGTTGCTGTTGAAGCACCTGCTGCGTATGCATTTGAAATAAACATGAGATTGCCTTCTTAAAAATAACTAAAATGTAGTAAAAATTAGCTTCGGATTTTAGCACAGACTGTCTGTAATTGCAGGATAGTCAATCGCTAGAGTTTAGCGTCACGATGTGAGTCTATTGTCCTACGACAAACTAGCGCGCTTTGTTGCAAATTCTATTTTAAATGTCTCAAATGTACCCGTTTCAATTGCATTGCGCATACCCGCCATTAACACTTGGTAATAGTGTAAATTATGAATGGTGTTCAAGCGCGAGCCTAAAATTTCACCTACTTTGTGCAAATGATGCAGATAGGCGCGGCTAAAGTTTTGGCAGGTGTAACAGGTGCAATCGGTGTCTAAAGGTTGAGTATCCGTTTTATAACCGGAGTTTTTGATTTTAATGTCGCCATACTGCGTAAATAACCAGCCATTACGAGCATTGCGGGTTGGCATCACGCAGTCAAACATATCAATCCCTTGTGATACTGCTGCTACCAAGTCTTCTGGAGTGCCTACCCCCATTAAATAACGCGGTTTGTTTTGCGGCATTTTTGGAGCGGTATGTGCCAATATGCGCAGCATATCTTCTTTGGGCTCACCCACTGATAAACCGCCAATGGCATAGCCATCAAAGTCGATATCAGTCAGTCCTGCAAGTGAGATATCGCGTAAATCCTCATACATGCCACCTTGAATAATGCCGAATAATGCATTTTCATTGCCTGCATGGGCATCTTTACTTCTACGTGCCCAGCGCATTGAAAGCTGCATGGAATCACTGGCTTCTTTTGGCGTTGCAGGATAAGGCGTACATTCGTCAAAAATCATCACAATGTCAGAATTCAGCACTTTTTGTATGCGCATCGATTCTTCTGGGGTTAAAAAGCAGCTGTCACCATTAATGGGAGAGCGAAATTTCACACCTTCTTCAGTAATTTTGCGAAGCGCGCCTAAACTCCAGACCTGAAACCCACCTGAGTCGGTGAGTATTGGGCCATCCCATCCCATAAACTTATGTAAACCGCCATGTGCAGCAATCACTTCTAACCCTGGGCGTAGCCATAGATGAAAGGTGTTGCCTAATACAATGTGTGCGTCAATTTCTTTCAGTTCAAGTGGCGACATGGCCTTGACTGTGCCGTACGTGCCGACCGGCATGAAGGCAGGCGTTTGCACCTCACCATGTTTAAGTTTGAGTGTACCGCGACGGGCAAGGCCATCTTGTTTGTGTAATGTGAATTGCATGCTTATATAGTGATCTTAGCGAGATTAAGAGTTTTATTTATTAGGTCGCGATATTAACATACTGCTTAAAATTCGCTTTTAGGTATCATCACCATAAGCTCAACTTAGCTAGAATAATTTGAACTGTGTTCAAAAACCTCAGCTTTGTTATACTAACTCTAAGTTTATTTATTGAAACTAAAATTATGGTAGAAAAAACGCCACGGACGAGAAGCAAAAAACCGTTATTAGAAGGTGGGTTAAAAGCGCGCGGAATTTACCTGCTGCCAAATTTATTCACCTCAGCTGCACTGTTTGCGGGATTTTATGCAATCGTGCAAGCTATGAATGGCAATTTTGAACATTCAGCAGTGGCTATTTTTATTGCCATGGTGCTCGACGGGCTGGATGGTCGTGTTGCCCGTATGACCAATACGCAAAGTGCCTTTGGTGCAGAATACGATAGCTTGTCTGATATGGTGTCGTTTGGGGTTGCGCCTGCGCTGGTTCTTTATGTATGGGCTTTAAAACCATTGGGTAAGTTAGGCTGGTTGGCAGCCTTTATTTACTGCGCTTGTGCAGCATTACGCTTAGCTAGATTCAACACTAAACTTGAAGATAGTCACCAAGATAAACGTTACTTTCAAGGCTTGCCCAGCCCGGCTGCAGCGGCGCTATTAGCCGGTTTTGTATGGGTTTCGTACGAATATGGCGTCAGTGGGCGTGATATATTTTTCGGCGTATTGCAATGGAAATGGATGGCTTGGGGCATTACGGTATTTGCAGGCGCATCTATGGTGAGCGATTTACGTTATTACAGCGGTAAGGATATTAACCTAAAAGATAGCGTGCCGTTCTTTGTGATTTTAGGCATCATGCTGGCAATTGTGCTGGTGTCATACAGCCCGCCAGAAGTATTATTTTTTGTGATGATTGTCTATGGCTTTTCAGGCTATGTGCTGTGGGTGCGAGATAAATTGAAACGTCCTGCTAAACCAATCAGCTAAACCAGCCAGTTTTATTTATCATGCTGAAATTTATCCGCATGATAAATAAATTCAACCACTTAATACTTGCAGAAGTTTGTAAAACACACTATATTTCTAATACTATGTTTATTTTACATATTTCAACTGTTTTTTATGCCGCTAGCCTCATGGCTATTGCATTATTGTTGCGCAAATATTTTGCGTTACGTGTTGCTCCGCTCCGCAATCACCACCTGCGCTAGCGCGCAAACTATATCCCCCACACAATGTACTAATTACAGTATTTTTAAAAATGCTGAGAGATGCTCGCTTAGCGATAAGACAAGCTTGAGCCGATTTTATTTTAAGATTAAACCCAAAAAGTTAAACAAATTAAAAAGTTAGGTAATAACTATGAATCAGACTATAAAACAAGAGTACGTGAAACAAGACCAAATAATTATTTTTGATACTACCTTGCGTGATGGCGAACAAAGCCCTGGTGCAGCCATGACCAAAGAAGAGAAAATCCGTATTGCACGCCAGCTTGAGAAGTTAGGTGTCAATGTCATTGAGGCAGGGTTTGCTGCAGCAAGTCCAGGTGATTTCGATGCTATTCACGAAATTGCAAAAATTATTAAAACTTCTACAGTCTGCTCACTTGCACGTGCTAGTGAAAACGATGTTCGCCGTGCAGGCGAAGCCATTAAGCCAGCTATGGAGCATGATCAAAAAAATGGACGTATTCATACGTTTATTGCTACCAGCAAAATCCATATGGAAAATAAGCTTCGCATGACGGAAGACCAAGTGGTGGAACGTGCTGTGCAAGCAGTAAAGTGGGCATTGGAATACACGGATGACGTTGAGTTCTCGGCAGAAGATGCCGTGCGTTCAGAAATGGATTTCTTGATTCGTGTATTTGATGCAGTGATTCAAGCCGGTGCTACTACAATTAATGTACCTGATACCGTTGGTTACTCCATTCCTGCGCCTTGGGGTGAAACCATGCGTGAATTGATCGCACGTGTACCAAACAGCGATAAAGTCGTGTGGTCTACCCATTGTCATAACGATTTAGGTATGGCGGTGGCTAACTCTTTGGCTGCAGTAATGGGTGGTGCACGCCAAGTGGAATGTACCATTAATGGCTTAGGCGAGCGCGCGGGTAATGCGAGCTTGGAAGAGGTAGTGATGGCGTTGCGCACTCGTAAAGATATTTTTAATCTTGAAACTCGTATCGATGCCACGCAAATTGTGCCTACCAGTAAATTAGTGTCGACCATTACTGGTTACCCAGTGCAGCCGAACAAGGCGATTGTCGGTGCAAATGCTTTTGCACATGAGTCTGGCATTCATCAGGATGGCGTGTTGAAGCACCGCGAAACTTATGAAATCATGCGTGCTGAAGATGTGGGTTGGGGCGCGAATAAATTAACACTTGGAAAATTGTCTGGCCGTAATGCTTTCAGAACGCGTTTAAAAGAGTTGGGTATAGAGCTTGAAACGGAAGATTTGTTAAATGCGACATTCGCTCGATTTAAAGATTTAGCAGATAAAAAATCTGAGATTTTTGATGAAGATTTGCATGCCTTGGTGAGCGATGAGTTCTTGTCTGAAGCGACCGAGCATTTCAAATTAGTCTATTTGCAAGTAGCTTCAATTACAGGTGAGATACCGCATGCGATTCTTACATTATCGGAAAATGGTGTGGAAAGCCGCGCAGAATCTGATGGCGGCGGGCCTGTGGATGCGGCGTTCAAGGCAATTGAAAATATTGCACAAAGCGGTGCAGAGTTGCAACTTTACTCGGTGAATAATATTACGAGTGGTACTGATGCGCAGGGTGAAGTGACGGTAAGACTTTCAAAAGGTGGCCGTATTGTAAACGGGCAGGGTGCGGATACTGATATTGTGATTGCCTCTGCCAAGGCTTATTTGAATGCGCTTAACAAGATACAGTCTAAGTCCGAGCGCGCTCACCCACAGGTGTGATTGCTTGTAAAACCGGCCAAATACTGCGTTGT
>JANOHT010000023.1:0-5171 GCA_031406605.1 Methylotenera sp.
GATAAGTTTGAGAGAATCTATCGTTAAAAATCCCTCGGTGATAAATTCCGGTTGCATGCGCCAATTAGGCTTCTTATCCACTTTTTGACAAATAAAAGCGGGGCGAAAATGTGGTTGATTAAACGCCATTAAATCTAGTTCATGGCGAAAAATAATGTCTGTCGGTGAGCGTGCGCTATGAATAAACACAATGTCAGCATCTTCTGCTAGTTCATGAAATGAGCGAGACATCGACATGAGCGGCGTGATGCCGGAGCCGCCTGATAAAAACAGGTACTTGCTTGCAGGGTGATGCATACAACTAAAATCGCCAGCTGGGCCTAGTACAGATATTTTTTTACCAACTTGCATATGGTCATGCAGCCAGTTAGAAACGATGCCATTAGGTTGGCGTTTAACAGTGATGGAAATCACATGTGGGCGAGTAGGGGATGACGAAATGGTATAGCTGCGATTGATAATCTCGCCATCAATTGGCAGTTCCAGCGTAATAAACTGCCCAGGCAGAAACTTGAATACGCTGGGGTTGAGCGGGCTAAAATAAAAGCTTTTGACGTCATGTGTTTCTCGCCGTACTTGGCAACAAACCAAGGTATTGTCTTTGTCGCTGTCCCACAGCGGCAAGGTCTTATCCCAAAGCTGAGCTGTATTACGCATATTCATTATCTGCACACTTTAATCGGCACAGCTTTAGAATTTTTGGCAGATTTTTCTGCGTACTTCTCATTAAATTCAGCGTTTTCTAAGGTTGCTTCTAAACGCTGAATGTACCAATTAGTAAATTTTTCTACCAATTCTTCAGTGTATGGTGAGTATGGACCAGGTTCATACCACTCACTATTAGCACCGCGTTGTGTACGCTCAACCAAAGTGGAATCTTGTTTATTGGTAGCGCGCCATACTTCGCTGATTTTTTTCGGGTCGTAATCAACGCCTTCAACCGCGTCCTTATGCACTAACCATTTAGTACGTAGCAAAGTATGTTCCGCATCTATCGGCATCACGCTGAAAGTGACGATATGGTCACTCATAAAATGGTGCCAAGAGTTAGGCTGCGTCCAGAATGACAAACCACCTAAATTGCGCTGTGTTAAATCACCTAGTAATTTTTGGCAGGCCACTTTGCTATCCATGGTTTGTGATTCACCTGCTTTATCCAACGGCAAACGTTGCGTTCTGTAAGCTGTTGCACATGAGTCTAACAGGTCGATTTCTGCAGAAGGTAATCCGCATGCTTCCCAACGTTTACCTTCAGTGACGATCAAGTCTTGAAACTCTTTTACTTTGTCTGCATTTTCTGGAGATGGTTGATAGCCAAAACCGTATTCGTAAAGTGAGATTGTGAGTTCTGGGTGGTTTGCAACGCAGTGATAGCACTCACGGTTATTTTCCATGGTGAGTTTCCAGTTGCCGTTTTCTACAATATCTTCCTGCCAAACCACTTTGCAGTCTGCCACGCGGTGTGGGGCAATATAGGGTTCCATGGCAGCACGCATTGTTTCAAAGTCTTCTGGTGGCGTGTCGGCCAAGCAGATAAAAATCAAACCAGCAACGGAACCTACATGTACGGATTTTAAATTATGGCCGCTTTTATCAAACGCTTCGCCCATGTGCTCGTTGTAAATCAGCTGACCAGATAAGTCATAGGTCCATTGGTGGTATGGGCATACAATATTGCCCACGCTGCCTTTTGCATCATCACAAAGCTGCGAGCCACGGTGACGGCATACGTTATGGAAAGCTTTAATCGCCATATCGTCATCACGCACGATAATGATTGAATTATGACCAACTTCTACTTTTACGTAATCGCCAGGCTCGGCGATATCAGGTTCTACTGCAACATAAATCCAGTGATGGCCAAAAATCGCTGCCATATCCAGATCAAAAATCTCAGGGCTTAAGTAATACGGCGCATCTAGTGAATAGTCCTTGCGACGATTACTAATTAAGTTTCGGATGTCAGATGAGATTGCCATGTAATTCCTCTTGTTCCATTTAATTATATTAACTTACTACTTGCTGACTTTTTCTTTAGCCATTTAAGGTACAAAATTTGTTAAAAGCTAATGAGATGATGCTCTCGCAAATAGGCTAGTACGACTTGTGCTTTTTCGACAGAACTCCCCTCATTTACGACAGCACCACCTTTGTTTTCACTTGCGATGGCGGATAGCATCCGCTCGTGCCCAGACTTATTTTCTTGTGCTTTAAGTTTTTTTGGCTTACTTACAGCCGGTTGAACCTGCCATTGAATTTGCTTGCTGGTGGTCGTGTTTGGTTGGTTTTCGGCAGTGTGTGCAACGATTTGACCAGAAACTTGCTGGGCATAAGCAAAGCGCAACTCGATTGGTGCTAGCGGGTGAACTACCACAACCGCGGGTAGCTGAACTGTTACACTTCGCCGCTTACCTTTGGGTAAGAATTGCAACACTTCAATACCATTTTCTACTGGTTTAATCGCTAGTGCGTTCGCAACCAATGGGATATTGAGTTTAGCTGCCAGTAAGTAGGGGAGTAAGCCACTATCCTCACCATCCTCAGCGCGACTGCCCGTTAAGATTAAGTCGGTGTTCGTTAAATTAGTTGCAAGGCTATCTACGACATTGGCACCAGCCGCGACTGGAATAACGTCTATCTTTTTAGCGTTTAAGCCTAAGTAATTTGGCAATGCCGGATTATGTTTATCACCTGCATGCAATACTTTAATTTGCGTAGAAACTGATTCTGCAAGCTGTAAGCCCAAGGTCATCGCCAAGCTATCATTACGACAATGACGTGGTTCGCCGCTTACTGGGTGCAGACCAGCAGAAACTAACGCAGCGATAGATTGGATGCTCATGCGGCCTCCTGTTGTACTGGAGCCGGAGATTTAACCTCGGTTATCGCGTTAATCAGTGCCTGCATGATTGCTTCAGCATCACCTATGATTGAAAGGTCTGCACGTTTTACAATTGGCGCGCTAATGTCGCGGTTAATCGCAATCACATGGCGGCAGTCTTTGATGCCCTGCAGATGTTGCACAGCACCCGATATGCCAATCGCAATATAAGTGCTGGCAGTGACCGTTTTGCCTGATGCGCCGATTTGTTTATCGCGAGTGAATTTCCCGTCGTCCACAGCCACTCGGCTAGCGCCTATCGCAGCATCAAGTGCCAGTGCCAGCTTTTCAAAGGTTGCGACATTACTCACACCATTGCCTGCAGAAACAATCAAGTCAGCCTCTTCTAACGCCACTTGCTCGGTTGCGATTGTTTTAAGACCTAGATTTTGATACGGGCTTGTTGATTTTTGACTTGAGCTAGTTAGGTCATGTTGATTACTGGTGTTTTCGACTTGAGTGGCTGAGCCAACAAAAGGTAAATTCGTATCTACCGCATCCGCAGCCAGTAAAATAATATCCGGCAGCTCAGCAAAGGCTATTTTTCTACCCGCAGCATGAGGTGAGGCTGCATGATGCGCATCAATTTCTATGACGTGTGTTGCCGCTGATTTTGTTTGCTGGCTAGCAATGAGTCTTCTGCCTAAATCACCATCACCGATGAAATTATCAGGCATGAGGATTTTATTAGGTTTCAAGCGTTCAATTACCGCAGTAATATTTGCCAGTTCTAAGTCTGGCTGGAATTTTTCAAAAGAAAATTCAGGCATGACGATGACTTGATCTGCACCGCAATTCGCTATATTTTCACGTAAATCACCGAGTATTAACGCAACGACTGCTACATCAGTATTGGTATCTTCATTCGCCAAAATCGCAGCTGCAGCAACCGCTTGCCGCGCATGATCATCAAGCATGCCTCTATCACTGTGGGTAATTACTAACAGGCATGCTTTTTCAGCGTTATTCTTTTGTATGCTGCGTATCGGTTTAGCATGAGGCTGTTCATTCACTCTAGGTGCTGTGGTCAGTACAATACGTTTCACGCCTGATGCTGTGTTTTTAAACGGGCGGCGTGGATTGATGCGATTGTCCGTCATTTTTAAGCCAGTTCCAAAGCTGAGGCGGCTAACTCTGCAATATCTAACACTTCTGGTCTATTGCCTACCACGCCTTCTAGCATGGCGGTGCATTGCGGGCAGGCAACCGCAACAATACCTGCGCCTACCGTACGTGCATCTGCAATGCGGATATCAGGGATGCGTTGTTTGCCTGGAATATCCGTTAATGGCGCACCACCACCGCCACCGCAACAACGCCCGCGCATGCCTGAGCGTTCCATCTCTTTGATTTCAAAGCCTATACTTTTAAGTAACGCACGCGGTGCTTCAGTTTCACCGTTGTAACGTCCTAAGTAGCAGGGGTCGTGATAGGTCAGTGTGCGAATTTCTTGTGATTTAGCAAGTTTTAACTGACCGCTTGCTGCTAATTCAGCGAGCAAGGTAGAGTGATGCAGCACCGTATAATGGCCGCCGAATGCAGCATATTCATTCTTTAAACTATGCAGCACGTGTGGGTCTGGGGTGACGATGCGGTTGAATGTGAGCGTATTGAAAGTTTCAATATTGCGCTTTGCCAACACTTGAAATGTCGCTTCATCACCTAACCGTCTTGCGGTATCGCCAGTGTCGCACTCCAATGACCCCATCACGGCAAAGTCTACATTAGCGGCTTTAAGTAACTTCACCAGCGCACGTAAAGTACGTTGGTAGCGCATATCAAAAGCACCTTCGCCAGCCACCAGCAATACATCAACCGGCATGTTTACCTGAATGGTTTTAACGTCCAAATCAACCGCCCAATGATAACGGGCATTGCGGTCGTATCCACCTACGGTAGCAGTTTGGCGTAAATTCTCTAATGTTTGCGGTGCACTGCCAGGTACATTACCTTGCGTTAAGGTGAGGTTGCGCCGTAGTCCGACAATGGCATCCACATGCTCTATCAGCATTGGACATTCCTGCACGCAAGCTCTGCAAGTGGTGCAAGACCACAGCGTTTCAGCTTCAATCAGTGTTGGTACGATTGCTTGTTGCAGATTGCCAGAATGCTCGCCTATCGGTCTGCCCGGGTGAGGGCTGCCGGCAAAACTGGCATCAGTTCCACTAGTACTCTCATCATGAGATAAACCTACCACCAAGTCTTGTATCAATTTTTTAGGGTTAAGTGGTTGCCCTGCAGCGAAGGCTGGGCAAGCCGCTTCACATTTTCCGCATTGTACGCAGGCATC
>JANOHT010000252.1:0-3278 GCA_031406605.1 Methylotenera sp.
CCACCAGTGTGGCCAGCACCGTGGGTAGTATTGAGGGTGATGTGACGGTGAATGCAGGCGAAACCTACACCCAAACGGGCAGTGATATACTCACCCCCAAAGGCGACATCAATATTGCCGCACAAACTGTGACTATACAAAACGCCACCGACACCTATGCCAACCAGCAGACCACGAAATATAAGCAAAGCGGCATCACCCTGGCCGTCACCAGCCCCGTTATTAGCGCCATTCAAACCGTACAACAAGTCACCACGGCTGCGAAACAAACCAAAGACGGCCGTTTGCAGGCATTAGCTGCAGGTACAGCCGCGTTAACGGTATTAAATGCAAAAGATGCAGTAACAACTTCACAAGCTTTAAAACCTTCAGGCAATATAACGAAAGACGCTGCCAACCAAGTAGGTGGCATTAACGTTAGCCTTTCCATTGGCAGCAGCAAAAGCAGTAGCAGCTCACAACAAACCAGCACTACCGCTGCCAGCAGTCATTTAAACGCAGGTGGTGACATCAACATTAAAGCCACAGGCGCGGGTCAAGCCAGCAACCTCAATGTCATCGGCAGTACCCTTCAAGCAGGCGGTGACGTAGCGCTCCAAGCTGACAACAACATCAACCTGCAAGCCGCCCAAAACACCCAAACGCTTAGCAGTAAAAACAAATCCAGTTCTGCCAGTGTTGGCGTCAGTATTAGTAGTACAAGTGGCTTATCAGGCAATGCCAGTTTAAATAAAGCGCGTGGCAGTGCCAGTGGCAATGATGTCACCTATACCGAAACCGTCATCCAAAGCGGCAACAAAGCTGGCGACACAGTCACCCTAAACAGCGGCCGTGACACCAATATCATCGGCAGCCAAGTCATTGGCAACCAAGTAATCGCCAATGTGGGTACATCGGGTCAAGGTGATTTAAACATCCAAAGCCTGCAAGATGTCTCCACATATAAAGACAAACAAAGCAGCAGCGGTGCCAGCATTAGCGTTAGCGCCAGTGGCGTACCCACAGGCGGCAGTGTCAATACTTCTAACACTAGGATTAAATCTAACTACGCCAGTGTCAACGAACAAGCAGGCATCATGGCAGGTGATGGTGGGTTTCAAGTCAACGTGAATGGCAATACCGATTTGAGAGGCGCGGTGATAGCCAGTACAGATAAAGCGATAACTAATCATAACAATACGTTGACAACACAAACCATAACAGTAAGTGATATTCAGAATCGAGCAGCAGCCACAGTAGAATCAAGCGGTTTTAGTGTTGATAGTGGCATTTTAAGTGGCAGCAAATATTCTGCAATCAAAGCATTAGCTGAGAATCTTTTAACAAATGCACAAGCGGGCGAATCAAATGTAAGCACAACTTATAGTGCTATTGAAATGAGTGCTTTGCAAATTTTAAATGATGCCAAGCAGGAAATGTTAACAGGCAGCAATGTCGCTGAAACAGTAGCACTGCTAAACCGTGATACTGCGAATGCAAATCAGCCCTTAGATAAGATTGACGTTGAAGAATTAGAAAATACGGTACAAGCAGAACGGCTGATTCAACAAGCCGTTTATAACGTGGCAGTAAAATTTACTGACGAGGCTTACCGCACAATATTTCTTAGAGAGGCTTCAGTTAATGTGCTGGTTTTAGATGAAAACAAAAATGTAGTGAGAGACGCTCAGGGTAATCCAACATTTAGAGAGTTAACATTAGAAGAAAAACTCAATTTGCAAACTGCTGGTGACGGCAGAGTTCACATCGCTAACAATGGCATTAACAATACTATTGAGGCTGCTGCCATATATGCTGACCAACACAGCACTGCAAATGGCGGGCCGCAATATTTTATTTAATTCCCACTAGCTGATAATGGTTTATCGGAACTGATGGTTGCAGGCTATGAAAAGTTTATTGAAAACCAATATACAGGCTTTGCTAACGCCACCCAAGAAACCATTAATGTGATGCAGCAATATGGTTCTTTAGGCTTACAAATTGACGGGCACAGTCGTGGCGGTTTAACCACGGGCAATGCGCTTGAATACTTAAATAGTCTAGGTGACAGCGCAACTGGTGCATTAACCAATACGACTATTAACCTTTACGGCTCCGCCTATAACGCCTTGCAAGCCGATAACTTACTTGCGCCTTTGCAAAACCGTGATACTGTAACAGATGTGAACTTACTCAATAGCATGGTCATACATCAACAAACCCATCAAGCTGACTTTGTGGGATATTTGGTTGGTGGTAACCCGCCAACAGGCGGCACTATTCCGCCGGAAAGTAGTTTTATGCAAGAAACATTACGGATTTTAGGTGGGGCAAATACGGTGCATAGTTGTTATGGAAGTGGTAAAGATGGTTGTTCTGATTTATGGAATGGCACATTACCTACGCTTACCCCTGTAAAAAATTACAATATCAATGGAAGTAAAAAATGAAGAATATCAATTTATTTTTAATAATTGTTTGCATCAGTTTATCAGCATGTATTCCCAAAAATGCTTTTCAACCTGGGCCACCCGCATTTAAAGGTTGGGTAAAAGCTGATACTTCTGAAGAAGAAGTGAAGCAAGAAATGCTAAATTGCGGGCATCAAAATCCATATACACCTGATAAGAGCGATACAATGAATGATAGAGCGATTAAAGAAATTTGCATGTTTAATAAGGGGTTTAAAAGGAACGAAGGTAATTTTAAAGGTATTTGTTATGGCCTTAACTGGCAAGATAAACCAGCCTGTGTCGAATACCGCAAATCACACTAAATTCCAATCTGGCACTCAACAATACTAAAGAAAGTTTTTATGAAAATCAATCTTATCTTAATCAGCTTTTTATTTGCTACATTAACAGCATGTGCTACTACTTCAACAAGCTCAAATACAGGCGTATCTGACAAAAATGCGAAAATTACTGCATTATTAAAATCAAAAGATGATGTATCACTAATAATGGAAGTGCCAAGTGCAGGCAATGCAATTTCAAATACCGTTATGCTGGCAAGTATTAAATCTGGCGCTGATTCAATAGCAGTGATTGATTTAGTCAACATGCTCAAGAAAAATGTTAAAACTGTTACTGTGATTGGTAGTAATGATGCGATTGTTGCTGCTACGATTGAATCGGCAGTAAAGCGCATGGCTGGAACTAGCTCGACATCAAAGATTTATTTTGTAGGAGAGCAAAAGTATGGTGACGAATTAAAAACATTTTCTGCAAACTCAGGCATTCAAATTGAATCCATCAATTATCCTTAAGTGTCCTGTCCGCGTGTCCGTTACAACT
>JANOHT010000052.1:0-2448 GCA_031406605.1 Methylotenera sp.
GACGAGTCTTTGCCAGTAATTGCAATAATTTTTGCGCCCAATCTTTTAAGTGGCGGAACAATGGCAAGAATCTCGTCGCTTTCACCTGAGTTAGAAAGGGCAATGACAATGTCGCCCGCGATAATCATACCTAAATCGCCATGACTAGCTTCAGCAGGATGCATGAAAAAAGCAGGAGTACCAGTGCTTGCAAAGGTGGATGCTATTTTTCCACCGATATGACCTGATTTACCCATCCCACTTACCACAACACGGCCTTTGCATTGTAAAATGAGGTCGACTGCGCTGATGAAGTTGTCGTCTAGTCGTTTCGCCAGTGCGTCAATTTCATTGGCTTCAAGCAACAAAATCTCTCTTGCTAATGCCAAAGTTGGCTGCTGGGTAGATTGAGCATTAGGAGCAGATTTGTGCTGATTAATAAGTTGTGATGACATTGAGCTTAAGTTGGTTTGTAAACATTAGCGTTATTAAGTAAATAATAAATTTTTTGCTTATTAGCTTCTTACTAAATTAAGAATACATTTTCAAAATTTATACACTTATCAGTTAGTATAAAAGGGAATGTCTTACTTATAAAGCCTAAAAAGGCACTAATAACGACAATCTTAATAAAATTAACACAAGTTTTTTATTTTAGGCATAAATTTTGCTAACGTGCATTTTTATGCAGTTAATTATTAACCTAAAATAATTGACTTAAGAACTACAAAAGCAGACTTAAAAAGTAATAATAAATCGTCATACTCATAGGTAAAAAATGTTTGAGACCTTACCCTTAATTCTAATTTTACTCACCAGCTCAGTGCTTGGTGTTGCATTATTTCGCGCACTGCGTCTTCCCGCTATGCTGGCTTATTTTTTAGTGGGTGTGATACTGGGTCCACACACCTTTGGTTTATTACCAGACAGTGAAGCAAACCGTGAATTTGCTGAATTTGGTATTGTATTTTTGATGTTTAGTATTGGATTAGAGTTCAGCTTAGCCCAGCTATATGCTATGCGTAAAAAGGTGCTGGGTTTAGGCGGCGCGCAAGTTGTTCTTACCCTTTTAGTAGTCATGGGCATTACCAAATTTACTGGCTTAGATTGGTCAGCTGCTTTTGTGATTGGCGCGGCGTTAGCCATGTCCTCTACTGCGATTGTTTCTAAAATACTAGCGGAACGTGTAGATCTAAATTCGCGCCATGGTCGATTAAGTATAGGTGTGCTGCTATTTCAAGATATCGCAGTAGTGCCGGTTCTGGTTCTTATTCCTGCTTTAGGCGTAGTTGGAACCAGCTTGACCGATGTGCTCGGTTTGGCCATGCTAAAAGCCGCGGCCATGCTGTTGTTTTTATTCACCATCGGTAAGTGGATTATCAATCCTTGGTTTAATTTGGTCGCAGGTCAGCGTTCTCGTGAATTGTTTGTGATGAACGTGTTGATGGTGACTTTATTATTGGCTTTTGCTACTAAATTTGCTGGCTTATCTTATGCACTGGGTGCATTTATTGCTGGTATGTTGATTTCAGAAACAAAATTCCGCTATCAAGTGGAATCGGATATTTCACCTTTTCGCGACATTTTTCTAGGTCTATTCTTCATTAGTGTTGGCATGCTGTTGAATTTAGAACAAGTTTTTAACAATGCTGGCTTAGTATTGTTGATTTTAGCAACCTTTATATTGTTCAAAGCCGCTATTGTGGCCTTGGTCGTCAGGTTAATGAAATATGAATCAGGGGTAGCGATTCGTACTGGCTTGATATTGGCGCAAGCTGGTGAATTTAGTTTTGTGATTTTAGCGTTAGGCGTAGAGCAAAAGCTTATTAGCGGGCAGGCCTTGCAGGTAGTGCTAGCAGCTTCGCTTCTATCTATGGTTATTGCACCTTTCTTGATTCAGTATAACGGCCGCATCGCAAGGCGCATGGTTCGTAGCTATAGTCGCAACAGTGGTCAAGTAGTACAAGATATCGATGATGGGAGTAAGCACTTACATAATCATGTCATCATTTGTGGTTATGGGCGTAGTGGGCAGTATTTGGGCCGTTTTCTGAAAGAAGAAAATATTCCATTTGTAGCGTTGGATATTGACCCGTCGCGCGTGTTAGAAGCTGCAGCGGCGGGCGAAAATGTCATGTTTGGCGATGCTGCCCGTCGCGTTGTACTCGAGGCCGCAGGTGGTGCACGCGCCAAAGCCTTAATCATTAGTTACGCTGATAACCGTGCTGCGATGAAAATTTTGCATATCGTGCAAGAAAGCTATCCACAACTGCCAGTAATCGTCCGCACAGTGGATGATAGTAATATGGAGGCCTTACGCGAGGCGGGTGCGGCCGAAGTTGTACCAGAAATATTGGAGGGTAGCTTAATGCTAGCTTCGCATGCGTTAATGTTGCTGGGCGTGCCATTGAATCGGGTAGTCAAGCGCATTCGTTTATTCCGAGAAGAGCGTTATAAACTCTTTAGAGG
>JANOHT010000076.1:0-2217 GCA_031406605.1 Methylotenera sp.
CGCCTCAAAAGCCTTTTTAATTGGTAATTTTCTGCTTTTTTCTGGCTACACTTGGGCAGAAGGCATCGTAGATGTTAAACCTTTCATAAGCACCAATATTAACTACGATGACAATGTATTTCGATTTTCATCGCCTGAACAGGCCAAGGCAGCCTTCGGTTCTTCCGCCACCTCAGACGTTGTAAAGCGATTGGAGGCAGGTGTTAATATCAACTTAAGACTTAGTAGACAGATAGTCACGTTGTCATCCAGTATAAATGAGAGCCGCTATAACCGATTTGAAATTTTAGATAATACTGGGAAATCTAACAGACTTGCCTGGAACTGGCGTGTAGGTAGTGATTTTTACGGTGAATTAAGTATTAGCGAAAATGAAGCCATTGCAGGTTTTACTGAAATCAGGCAGCCAATAAAAAACTTAAGGACATCTACTCGAGAGCGAGCTAGTGTCAATTGGAACTTCCTCTCTAACTGGACTGTTAATGCAACGCGTGAACATGCAAAATCAGAAAATGATTTAGTCAACTTTATCGCATTGGATAGAGAAGAAGATGTCTATGAAACCGGTCTTCGCTACCAAAACCCATCTGGCACGCAACTTGGTTTGGCATACCGGGTCGCAGAATCAAAATTTCCAAATAGAACAGGCTTTCCACAATTAGTTTTTGGTGATGAATCGACGCAAAAAGAGTTTGCTGTCACTGCGGCTTGGTTGCCTTCGCCAAAAACCAGAATAAGCACTCGTTTAGCTCACGTAAGCTTAGATACTAAAAATTTGCCACAACGTGAATTTAGTGGCTTTAGCCAGCGTTGGAACTTAGATCATTCGCTTACAAGTAAAGCCAACATTAATTTAACTGCATATCAGGAAGTGTCACCGGTTGATGATGTGTTATCTACCTATGTTAAAACTAAAGGTTTTAGTGTTAACCCTGTATGGAACATCACCAGTAATACGGCTTTGCGTGCGGGAATTGGTTATGAACAAAGAGATTATTTAGGCAGTTCACTTATTTTAGGCACGGAAAATCGCAATGATGATTCGACTATGGCAAATTTAGCGTTGATTTACTCACCAACTGACAAATCGGTCGTGCAACTTCAGTATCAAGGCGAAAAAAGATCATCAAATATTGAAGATTTTGGGTATGAGTTTAATTCAATCAACTTTTTACTACGCTATGATTTTTAGTTAGGAAATTAACCTTTCTTTAACCATTTATCCGCATTACTTCCCATCATAAATACTACTTATTTTTGACATATTAAATTCACAGTTTTTTCTTATAGTACTAGTACTTAAGAAACCAATGAGAGAGAAATATGCGCTTCACTAATAAGTATCTGCTTTTGTTATTAATTAGCTCTGCTATCGTTTCTACAGCATGTGGAAAAAAAGAGGAGTCTGAGGCGAAAAAGTCCGAAACTCAAGTGGTTGCTAAGGTCAATGATGATGAAATATCAATTCATCAAGTGAATTATCAATTAGGCCGCATGGGTCAATTGAATGAAACACAAAGCAAAGCTGCAGCTAAGCAAATTTTGGCTCGATTAGTAGATCAGCAATTGTTAAAGCAACAAGCACTTGAGGCTAAATTAGATCGTGACCCAAGAGTTCTTCAAATGGTCGAGTCTTCAAAAAATGAAATTTTAGCTCAAGCTTACTTAGAGCAGTTAATCTCAAAAGCAGCTAAACCATCTACCACTGAAATCGATACGTTTTATAACGAGCACCCTGAATTATTTGAAAATCGTCGTGTGTTCCGTCTGCAAGAATTAGTGGTAGATGTAAAAAAAGATAAGTATGCAGAAGTAGAGAGCCATTTGAAAACAATCAAGGGTATTAATGAAATTGCCACATGGTTAAAAGATAATAACTACCCATTTACAGCAAATAGTAATGTGCGTGCAGCAGAGCAATTACCCCTTGATTTACTGAAAAAAATGCAGACACTTAAAGTGGGTGACGTTTTTCTAGTACCAGCAGATCGTTCGCTTAATATCGTACACCTCGCTGCATTTCAATCTGCACCTATCACGCGTGATAAAGCAACACCAATCATTGAGCAATATTTCGTAAATCAAAATAAAGCAACTTTAGCAAAAAAGGAAATGGCAGCACTGAATGCTAAGGCTAAGGTGGAATTTGTAGGTGCGTTTGCAGATATGAAAAAAGCAGAAGTAACTGCACCAATAACACCAATCACTGAAGCTGCA
>JANOHT010000080.1:0-3125 GCA_031406605.1 Methylotenera sp.
GCATGAAGCTTTCTCAGCGTCCGTCAGAAAATGATCGTTATGCATGAGGGCGCCGTCTGTTTCCAGCACGGTTAGTTCACATCGACCACATACACCGCCGCGACATAGAAAATCGGCCTCTACGCCAGCCGCCTCTATCGCCTCCAGCATGCTCATTTCAGCGGGCACCTGAATTTCTATATTTGATTTTGCCAATTGTATTTTGAATGGCTCACCGATAGGTGGCGCCAGAAATTGCTCGCTATGTATATGTCTTTCTGGCCAGCCTAGGTTTCTAGCTGTTTCTATTACCGCAGCCACCATAGAGCCCGGCCCGCACACATATACATGTGTACCTAAACGTTGATCACTGAGTAAGGCCTGTAAATCTAATCGCTTACCTTGACTATCTACATAACAATGCAACTTATCATCACAAACTTTCGTTAATTGCTCGGCAAAAGCACCATGTTCAGGCGACCTAAAAGCATAATGTAGTTCAAAATCCGCCCCCATTCTATCGAGATCGGCAATCTGCGACATGAAAGGGGTAATCCCAATGCCACCAGCAATTAGAATATGTTTGCGGCCTTTTTTCGCTAACGAGAAAAGATTAACAGGGTAAGTAATCTTAAGCAGCATTCCTACCGTTACGTTTTCGTGCATGAAAACTGAACCACCTCTAGAATGCTCTTGCTTGCGTACAGAGATATGGTAGGCCGAAGTGTCGCTTGGAGAGCCCATCAGAGAGTAAGGATTGCGATGTACCCGCCCCCCAATATTTAGCGACACGACCACATGACTTCCGCCAGAAAATGCAGGGAACTCTGAGCCATCTTCTTTAACAAACGTAAAGTGTTTGATTAACGGTGTTTCCTGCTTAATATCGGCCACTTTTATGTTAATAGTACTCATGGATATATCTCCTCAATCTCTGGCAACTCGCCTGGGGATTCAGCATCCACCATCAACCCCATGTAAGCACCTAAGCGGCGGGAGAAGTGGTCACGAACAAATAGCATACGTTCGCATCCCGTACATTTACCTATATTAGTGGTGATATTGTGGGTAATAGCTTTGCAATGCACGCAGTAAATTGAGCGTGCAAGCGTGCCCGTCAACTCTTTCATGATGTCGGCATCCTCAACCCCAAACTCCTTGACGCTTTCAGCAACAGCCCAAATAAATCCTTCTGAGCCCGCCACATAAACACGCATACCCATGCGCATTTTCGGCAAAGTAGTTTTAAGTGCTTGCAGCACATCCCGTTCAGAATCAACTAGCTGCAATCCTTCAGGCACCACTTTTTTAAGCGTATTCGCATAATCTACATTTGAGGTAGAAGAATGTGCATACAACACAGTAATAGGCTGTTTGGGATGCATTAGTTGAAATATCTTCAACACCGCAATACCGCCGCTACCTTGCGCCACAACTAAATGCGAGGTTGCTTTTTCATGCCACACCAGAGAGGTGTAGACAGGTTTACTTCTAATCCAATATCCACGTTCCATAAATAAATATCTCTAACAGTTAAAATGTTTAAGCGAAACAAGGCGCGTGCAATCAATGGCAACGACGCATAGATTTGATATGTGAAGAGCAGGTTTTTTCTGGTAATGATGAATTGAATTGCGCGTCATTTTTCCAAGTCCATAAATCCGTGATTTATAAATAATGGCTATCACAGTATCGGAATAGAAAAACGCCGAAAATTCTCTTGAAGGTGTACTACCAAAGAGGTAGCAATAATCAGCTATGGAAAGGCTGACAGGCTAGAAATTAACGTATGAATAATACGTGGTTTATTTTAGGTTCATGGGTAAAAAATGATTAATTACCAATTTTCATTTTTTGTTGTTTAAGTATTTGATGACCAAATACAATTTGAGATAGCATGATACAAACTGCCATCTATCTGATTGCTAATGCTATTGCACCTAAAGACAGTACTAACGATAGTAAAGATATAATTAGCGCGACTTTCCCCAACGTACTCTCATTTTTATTTACAACGACTTTTGACGCAATGTATGTCATTCCAAAGTTTGAGTTGAGTGGCTATTTGGGGACGATCCTGCACGAATGTAGGGTTAAACTTCCGCATCATGCGGAGTGAATGTAGATTGAATCGATTCAATCTCTACAGTAGCCTTCACCAATACGTACGGTGAGGCAATGTTCCTTGCCCGCAAGCCACTTCATGCCAGTTTGAGCACCATTCGTGCGCCGAATTGACTCTACAGTTCCATTGCGTTTGAACTGAATCGAATCATCTACGGTTCTACCTTGATAGTCGAGTGGTTCATCTAAGTTTTGGATGGTAATCTGATATTCACCCTTACCGCCCGCTAAACGAATAAAAGTGCCTTCGGGGCCGTTCCATTGACCGAGCCACTCATCTGTTAAATCGTAGATGTATCTGCGGTATTAATCGCTACTACCGACTCCGACCCACGATCGGCACAAGCGTTGAGCATCAACAGCGATGTCACTACACAGACACATAAAAAACTGGCTTGACGCTCATGCCTATAGTTTAACGCCTAACCTGTCAGAGCTGGTTATCACGCTAGAATGAATCAGCGGCGATATCCGTCATGATGGCCGCGATAGTCATGGTGATGATCATGATGGCCTCGATGACCACCTGCTGGCACAATAATACAGCTAGTCAAGACAAGCATTAACATCGCCAATAACGCACTAAACTTTCCCATACTTACCTCAACTTCCCTCTGGGGATAAAAGTAAATCAACTCACACCAGTAAAAATTAATGATATTTACTGATTAGCCTAATTAACGTCTATGGATAGATATTTGATGACAAACTGACAGAAATCGTATGGACATTGCTGCAGACACGATTTCAAATGAAGAACTGGAAAATTTCTGGTATGTAGTTATAACCAATTAATTATTAATATTATTTACCATAAAATATCGAAAATACTCGCAAGCACTCATCATATCTGTCACGTTTAATAGTTACATGACGGCTTCCGGCCGAGGCTGTGTCAAAACGCTAATAAATTTCCCATAAAATAGCATATCAATATCAATATCGATAGTGGTAAAATATAACCTATTGATTATATTGTTTTATTTAAATATGAAGCGATTTATACAAGGTCAAGATAGAAC
>JANOHT010000081.1:0-3322 GCA_031406605.1 Methylotenera sp.
GTTCTATCTTGACCTTGTATAAATCGCTTCATATTTAAATAAAACAATATAATCAATAGGTTATATTTTACCACTATCGATATTGATATTGATATGCTATTTTATGGGAAATTTATTAGCGTTTTGACACAGCCTCGGCCGCAATCCGCCACTGTCACGTTTCGTTACATCTCATTGATTTAAATAATGTGAAATCGGATTAAGAGACTTTAATCAACTATTTTTGCTTATTACTTATGGGTAATATTGTTGTGAAAGTTAATTTTTACATACTTTTCTCTTAAAATATTTATATTAAATTAGGTGCAACCCTTTTCGTATTTTAATAAATAGTAAATACGGGGAAAAACCGTTTACTCTACACATCCTTTACCTGCACTTATTTGCATATCCTCATGACTGACATCTTTAATATGTGTGGCTATCGACCACATATGACCAAACGGGTCTGTCACCATGCCATATCGATCGCCCCAGAACATATTGGCTAGTGGCATCTTGATTGTAGCGCCGGCATCAACCGCTTGAGCGAAGGCCTGGTCGGCATCTTCAACATAAAGATGAAGCGTGACGGGTGATCCTTTAAGCGTCTTTGGTCCCAAAGATCCCCATTCAGGAAACTCATCAGCCATCATCACTCTGGAATTGCCAATTTGAATACAGGCATGCATTAACTTACCGTCAGGACCGTCTAAGCGAAACAACTCTTCAGCATTAAAGGCTTTCTTATAGAACCTAATAGCATCTGCAGCACCATTACAGACTATGTGTGGTGTAACGCTATGCATACCGTCCGGAATAGATTTTACTTGTGTCATGATTCACAATCTCCTTTATCTATATAAAAACCAGAATGAAGCCGCCAAATGAATTTCCATACGAATATCAGGGCTCCAAAATGACGTTAACAACATTGCACTAGGTGTGACCACTGTAAATGCGAAAATGCCCCATCCTTATTGGTGGGGCATCAATCATCGTACGAATTCACTTTGTCCCTGTTTTATATTGTGTTGCCTCTTCCCAACCGCTGGTTGCATTGCCCGCGCTGTAAGAATGCGCTCCAGCGCCTGCAAGGTGACCGCTATCAACGATTAAATACTCTTCGCGAATCGGGCGGCCTTCAAACCAACATTCAAGAATCTCTCGCGTACCCGCTGCATAACGTGCTTGTGCACTCAAGCTGGTACCAGAAACATGCGGGGTCATGCCATGGTACGGCATAGTCCGCCAAGGATGATCCTGTGGCGCAGGCTGTGGAAACCAAACGTCGCCAGCATATCCAGCCAAATGTCCGCTCTTAAGCGCTCGCGCTATCGCATCCCGGTCACATATCTTGCCACGTGCAGTGTTAATGAGATAAGCACCGCGTTTCATCTTAGCAATTAATTTATCGTCAAACATATGCTCTGTTTCTGGGTGAAGTGGGCAGTTAATGGTTACTACATCACATAGCTTAACCATGGATCCCACGTCGGGATGGAAGGTAAGGTTGAGTTCTTTTTCAATGTGTGGTGAGAGGCGATGACGGTCAGTGTAATGTAACTTCACGTCAAACGCTTTTAGTCGCCTAAGAACCGCCAATCCAATGCGACCGGCTGCGACTGTACCAACACTCATTCCTTCAAGGTCATAGGAGCGCTCAACACAATCGGCGATGTTCCAGCCGCCTTTAACCACCCATTGATATGAAGGAATGTAATTTCGCACTAAGCTTAGTATCATCATCACCACATGTTCAGATACGCTAATACTATTGCTGTAGCTAACTTCGGCAACCGTGACACCATGTTTGATGGCGGCTTGAAGGTCAACGTGATCTGAACCAATACCAGCGGTAATGGCCAGTTTTAACTTTTTCGCCTTCTTGAAGCGCTCTTCTGTCAGATAAGCGGGCCAAAAAGGCTGGGAAATAATTACATCGGCATCAGGAAGTTCTTTTTCAAACCTAGAATTGGGGCCATCTTTGTCAGAAGTCACGACCAATTTATGTCCAAGAGATTCTAGAAATTTGCGTAATCCGAGTTCGCCAGATACGCTTCCTAATAATTGTCCTGGTTTAAAATCGATGAACTTTGGTGTGGGTAAGGTTTGCCCATCGGGATAAGATTTTATTACGGGAACACCATCACGGGCATAAGATTTTGGATAGCCAGTGACAGGATCATCATAGAGTACGCAGAGCACTTTAGCCATTTAAGCCTCCTTTACTTAACTAAATCTCAGCAATTCACTTGAACTTCTTGTATTAAGGAAGTACAAGCATTTTGAATATAGATGCTTTTCACAAAGCGCCTGTTAAGTAATTAGTACGACAATATTGCACAAAAAAAGTTTGCTCAAGGTTCATTGCTCAATCAACCTATAATTTACCTCTGTGCGCTGTCGTACATACACATGGTAAAAAAATCGTCATGATTCCATTAGTTTTTCTATCATTGAAAGGGTCAATATGAACGTAATCATCAACCTCATTGTATATTTGGTTGTCTTCGGACTGATATGGTGGTTAATTGCTATGCTGCCTTTGCCAGCGCCAGTCGCTCAAATAGTACGTGTGCTTTTCATTGTTTTACTAATCTTGATTGTTCTGTCTGTGACAGGCATTCTACCTGGTGGTTACCTGCCTCCAATCAATCTGTAAATATTCATCTGATAGAGATTCGCTCACAGACATTACAGGACAGGCTACAAGCCTTAAAATCAACACTTTGTGTCAGTAAGTATTCATTATTTAAGGGGAATTATATGAGTTTAAAAACATTATCATTACCAGTTTTAGCGACTTTATTGATTATCGGATTATCTGCTTGTGAGAAAAAGGGGCCGGCAGAAGTGGCCGGTGAAAAAATTGATAACGCTGCTGAAAAAATGGGCGACAAGATTGAAGATGCAACAGATAAAGCGGGTGATAAACTCGAAAGTGCTGGAGACAAAATTGAGGATAAAACAGACTAGGCTGCATCGACTGACTACTTCGAGAAAGATTGATTAGCTGTCAACGCTCAATATGCAGTATGTGGAAGCAATTGAAACTTTGTACTTCATCTGACAAAAAATTAAGTTTTTCGAATTTATGTTGATACATGTTCTTATCTAAATAAATTGTCAAGATTCAGCCATAAAAAAGCAGAGCACCGTTGTGTGCTCTGCTTTTTTTATGGCTAATGATGAGTTAAATAATTTACTTTTAAGCCGCAAGCTGGCTATTCAATTCTTCCTCAATATCAAAAATATCTGCAACGACGCCGTACTTAGCAATGGTGAAAATTGACGCGTTAGGGTCAGTATTCACAGCAACAATCGTAGGTACGTGCTTCAT
>JANOHT010000094.1:0-4042 GCA_031406605.1 Methylotenera sp.
TATGTAGATTCCTGCTGAAACGCCTAATACCAAGGCTAAAAAACCTAACAATTCTTTTTTTGGTTCAGAGTTTAAAGGTTTAGCGTCACTTTTTACTTTAGGCAAAAATAGCAGGGAAAAACATGCCGCAAATAACATTAAGCCAGCCATTACCGCGTATACACGGCTCCAGCTATGCCATTGCTCGGCCCAAATGAGCGCAATACCACCGGATAGGATCATCCCCATACGATAGCCAAGCACAGACATCGAGGCGCCGATGCCGCGTTCATTGGCTGCCAGCAAATCTGTACGATAAGCATCAATCACAATATCTTGAGAAGCAGATAAAAACGCCACTAGCAGTGCCATCATCGCGAAAACGATAGGTGCAAGACTAAAGTTAAGTTTCGATAAGTAGTAAATACTAGCCGCCAATAACAATTGACTCACAATCAGCCAGCCCCGTCGACGCCCGAACAATGGCAGTTCGAAGCGATCCATCAAGGGCGCCCATAAAAATTTAAAGGTGTATGGAACACCCACTAGCGCCAAAAAACCGATAGTTGCCACGGTCACACCATCGGTAATAAGCCACGCCTGCATCGCTTGCCCTGTGAGCGCGAGCGGCAGCCCAGAAGCAAAGCCTAAAAATAAAATGGAAATGAGCCTTTGTAAACGCTGGAATTGACTAAACATGAGGCTTTATATTTATTAGTAAAACCACATTCTAACGAAAGACAATTGCCGCTGTGTAATTATTGTTTGAGATTTTAGTGAACCTAGTAGATCGATTTGGAACATAGACATGCAGCAACAATTACGTCAGCGTCTAAATTATGCAAACAGCTAAAATTAACTGTAAGCAATCAAACAGGTTTTCGACTAAATAATACATAAACGTATTGAAGGAAGCATTGTGAAAAAAGCGAGTCAACTATTAATAACTTTGTCATTATTAAGCCAGCCATTAGTAAGCCTGGCTGTGGAATGCCATGCGAAAAGCGGCGCGCAAACAGTGCCGCTGCTTGAACTTTATACTTCGGAAGGCTGCAGCAGCTGCCCGCCCGCGGACAAATGGTTAAGTAACCTCAAATTAGGCGCTGACAAATTAGTACCGCTCGCTTTTCATGTAGATTATTGGGATTATATCGGCTGGAAAGACAGATTCTCAGATGCAAAATACAGCGAGAGGCAACGCAAAACGGCTGCATTCGGTGGTGCAGGCTTTGTCTACACACCACAGTTTGTATTTAACGGTCGTGACTTTAAAGGTTCGGATAATTCACGTTTGAACCAAGGCATCAAAAATAGCTTGAATCAAGCAGCACGCGCCAATTTAACCTTAGATGCCATAAATCAACCTAATGGTGAAATTTTAGTTAAGGCGACTGCGCAGGCTGTTAACACCAGCGATATAAAAAACTCAGATATCTTTATTGCCGTTTATGAGAATAAATTATTGAGTGAAGTGAAGGCTGGTGAAAATAATGGTCGTGAACTTAAACATGACTATGTTGTGCGCGATTTTCTTGGCGCTTATCAATTGAATAATAAAAATGAGTTTGTAAAAACCATCACTTTAAAACCGGAATGGAAAAATCGTCATGCCGGTGCGGTGATTTTTGTGCAGGATTCGCGTAATGGCGAGATTTTACAAAGCCTGCAATTGCCTTTTTGCAGCTAATGTAAAGGGGAGTCAATCATGCGCGTAGTTGATGATTAAAGGCGCGTGGTCACTAAAACGCTCTTGCTTATAGATATTTGCTTTAACTGCTTTAGCTGCTATTGCAGGTGTGGCGATTTGGTAGTCAATCCGCCATCCCACATTTTTTGCCCAAGCTTGCCCACGATTGCTCCACCAGGTATAGCATTCATCCGTCGTTGCCGGATGAATGCTGCGATAAACATCGACCCAGCCGATTTGGTTAAATAAACCCGTTAACCAAGCGCGTTCTTCAGGCAGAAAGCCTGAATTTTTCCTATTACCTTTGTAGTTTTTAAGGTCAATCTCTTGATGTGCGATATTCCAATCGCCACAAATAATGACTTCACGACCACTGGCAACTAATGCCTGCAAATGCGGCAAAAAGCGCTCCATCACACTAAACTTAAAAGTTTGACGCTCTTCGCCGCTAGAACCGCTTGGCAAATACAGTGAAATAACACTTAAATTGCCAACACTTGTATTATTAAACTGGCACTCTAAGTAGCGGCCCTCGCTATCAATATCCGCCATGCTGCCATGAGCATGGCCTAAATTTGAGTTGCCTAAACCTTCTATCACCTTGTCTGGCTTCACTTTAGAATAAATGCCTACCCCGCTATAACCCTTTTTTTCTGCATAATGAAAATTGCCGTAATACCCTTGCGGATTCAGCATCTCATCTGTCATATCCGCCTGTTGTGCCTTGATCTCCTGCATACAAACAATGTCAGCATCTTGAGCCTTTAACCAAGTGTAAACACCTTTATTTGCTGCAGAGCGAATGCCATTTAGGTTTAGCGATATAATCTTCAAAACTTTATTCCTTATTTACTTTAATTATGAATCCTACCAATCCAGACCAAAGTCAAAATCAGTTCAGACAAGAGTTTATCGCATTTGCCATCAAAAAAGAGGTATTACGTTTTGGCGAATTTAAAACCAAAGCCGGTCGTTTAAGCCCTTACTTCTTTAATGCTGGTCTATTTAACGACGGTGAAAGTTTGATGAAACTAGGTGAATTTTACGCCCAGGCGATTACTAATTCCGGCATTCAATTCGATATGCTGTTTGGCCCAGCGTACAAAGGCATTACCTTAGTGGCAAGCATTGCCATTGCGTTTGCCAAAAATGGTCACAATATTCCTTTCGCTTACAACCGCAAAGAAGCCAAAGATCATGGCGAAGGCGGCGTAATCGTCGGCAGCCCACTTAAAGGTCGCGTACTCATCATTGATGACGTAATTTCGGCAGGCACTTCAGTACGTGAGTCTGTTGAACTTATTAATGCCAATGGCGCCAGGGCTTGTGGCGTGGCTATTGCTATAGACAGGCAGGAAAAAGGCTTAGGTGAATTGTCTGCAGTGCAAGAAGTGATACAAATCAATCAAATTCCCGTATGTGCCATTACAAATCTACACGATTTAATGCGTTATTTAGAGAACCAGCAAGATATGGCACACAGTTTGCATGCAGTCAAAATATATCGCCAACACTATGGTGTGGATTAAACGGCATTGATTGATTTTACTGGATCGAAATGACTGAAGTACTGAAAACCAATATAAAAGAAAATATACTAGCAATAAGTATTAATAATCGTGCTAAACAAACAATAATTAGCCTATCAATGCTTAGCTTATTATTGCTGATGGCCTTTGCACAATACGCAAACGCTGACGCTAGCAAAATTGTGAAATGGAAAGATGATAAAGGTGTTACGCACTATGGTGACAGTGTACCTTTGCAATACGCGAATCGTGAAAACTCGGTTATTAGTAAACAAGGCATCACTTTACAACGTAATAAACCGATTAGCTATGAAGATAAAGCCATTGACCTTGCTAAACAGGAACAAGATAAAAAAGATAAAGCTTTACTTAGCGCATTTACCGATGAAAGTGAACTTGATTTAGCGCGTGATCGTAATTTACAGCTTGATAAAGTGACCATTGAAGGTCTGGAGCTACAAAAAACGAATAGTCAAAAACGACTGGCAGATAATCAAAAATATGCGAGCGACTTTACTAAAAGAAAAAAACCAATTCCTGCTGACTTAACTACCGACATTAAAAATAGCCAAGCAGAAATCATAAAGCAAGACCAACAAATAGCTGAACGCAAAGCATCAATGGAAAATACTAGGAAGCGTTTTGATGATGATAAAAAACGTTATATTGCGTTAAAAAATCCTACAGGTGTAAGTACTAACTCAGCTGAAACTATAGTTTCAGCCAAGCCATAAATTTAAGCTGTCAGCTTTTTCTTAAGCAACGCATTCACTTGTGCTGGGTTAGCTTTACCTTTTGACGCTTTCATCGCTTGGCCAACCAATGCGTTAAAAGCTTTCTCTTTACC
>JANOHT010000132.1:0-3284 GCA_031406605.1 Methylotenera sp.
CTGACATCAAGTCTGAAAAATGAGTGCAATTCCCCTGGATGCTCCCGCTGTTCCTGAACTTCAAACTCCTGAACCTGAGGGCGTAAACCGGAAGAAGAAATCGAAGTGTGTTGTGATGTGAGAGTTGCGAGTGCCCTAGCCATATATAGTGGCAAGAAGGCAAAATTGTGTAGTTACAAATGTTGATATACACCCTACAATAAATACTGTTAGGGCAATTTAGAAATGTCCTAGTCCCCAGCAAGTTAAAAATGTCCGCTGGTTATATTAACATTGACCCTCCTTAGGGGTGACTTGTTCCTTGAAACTGCTTGATTGGTGCATCTTTGGTTTAAAAATTCATGCATTTGGCGTACCCCCATAACCTTTTCTTGAAAATCATAATTTTTGATCATGTCATATTCTAGTATGGTATTACCAAAATAAAGTTTGATTTCACCATTAGATGATTCTCTTATAATGACCTGCTTGCCGATCATCTTGCGTGGGTGACGTTGATTCTTAATCATGTACACCGATTTTTTAAAACTGATAGTGAGTTGTTTTGATATGGTTCTAATCGATTGAATAGTGAAAGTGCGATCAAGTGATTGCTTTTCCTTTTCCGTTAGCGGTACATGAGCATCACCTGTCAATTTCGGTACTTTACCAAATCGCTTATTATGAGCAGCCATATAGGAACGTAAAAATTCATTTGCTTCTTCCATAGTTGAAATATTATGGTATCTGAGCTCTTTAATCAGCCTGTCTTGTAATGTACGATTTGCACGCTCAACTCGGCCTTTTGCTTGAGGGCTGTTAGCGTTTATTATTGTGATACCTAAAGACTCTAATGCCCTGCCAAATTGCGTAAATCCATCCCCTGATTTAGCTTCTGTTTGATTGACTTTAAATACATTATGCTTGTCAACATAAAAAGCTCCGGGCTTACCATGTTCAATAAGATAAATTTTTACTGTATCAAAATAATCGAAAGTTGTTTCTGCTTTTACAAAGCGCAATTGAAGAAAGCAGCTTGTTGCATCATCAATCAACACTAATAAAGTGCATTTTGGACCACGACCTTCAAACCAATCATGAATAGAACCATCCATTTGCACTAGTTCACCGATTGTTGAACGCCTATGTCTAGGTTGGTGTAGTGTTAACTCTTTGGCTTCGTGAATTTGGCGGATATTGGCTTCATGCATCCATTGCCGAATGGTTTCTTTTGAGACAAGTATTTGGTGATGCTCAGCAAGCTTTTCAGCTGCTAGGGTAGGTCCATAATCAGTGTAATGCTCACGGAGCAGCGACAACACAAGATTTTTAAGTTTGGTGCTATGTCGGCGGTTTGTTTTACCTCGCTTTTTTGATATGAGTGCGGTCGCACCACCCGCCAAATAGGCTTTCTTCAGCCTTCTTAAATGCCTAGCCGTAATATTTAGATGCTTTGCACCCTGGGTCAAGGAAAGGCGTTTATCAATGATTTTTTCGAGTGTTTTCAACGTGTAAACTTCTTTTTCGCTCATCGTAAATATCCCCTGCATCACCCTCTCCTTGGGAAGTTTGCACATACATCAAGTATGGCTGATGGTTTACACAGCGGACATTTCTAAATTGCTCAAAGCGGACATTTCTAAACGGCTCTTACCAGGGCAAACGCACTGCCGACCTATCAGGTTTGTGATCTATTTCTCACAAGCTGGGCCACTTATTTGTTGTTCAAGCACCAGCGATAGAACTTGAAAAAAATATGTATCATCCCAGCCTGCCTGCTTTCTTTTTCGTTTAAGACTTGCCTTGCGTGTAGTTTCTTTTTTTAAATAGTTCATTGACATGCGACGCATTAAAGCAATATTTTGCGCTTCATTTTTAATTCTCGCACGACTTCTATCTTCATTGAACGAAACATCTAATTGCCAATGTAAGCGATTTTCAATGTGCCAATGACTACGGATAGCTTTCTTGATTTGATCACTGTGATAAGGGTGCGAGCTTATAAAGTAAACTGTTTCTTCTGATGTTTTCTCAGGCAATTCTCTTTTTCGGATGACTCTTGTAATTGTTTTTATACCAGGCCAAGCTGAAAATAATGAAGCAAATTCATCGATGGGTAAACTTGTATAGCGGCGAGTCTCTTTTCTACCATGCTTCTTTTCAATTTCTTCCCCTGATTCAAGACATTCAATGTGCTGCCGGTTTTCAACGATTGAGAATACCGTTTCAATATCACCTCGCAGCTCTTTTTGATTATCTTTGACAGTAAATACATAATTGGCCTTTTTTTCAATGATTTGTTCTGCTATTTTCTTTTGGCATCCCATAGCATCAATCGTTACTGTACAATGAGCAATATTTAAAAGCTTTAGTAGCCGCGGAATAACGGTTATTTCATTTTCCTTGCTATCAACTTTCATGGCTCCTAGGGTTAACTGGTTGTTGCATGCCCAAGCACTCACGACATGAGCACCTTTTAGTGTGCCTTTTGCTCTTGCTCCTCGAATTGTTTTGCCATCTAAAGCGACAATTTCACCATTCGTTTTTGTATAAACATCCTTCATCCATCCAATAAAGATTTCTTCAAAGTGATAACCGTCGATCATTGAAAACACGCGGCTAAAGGTATCATGTGATGGAATACCATGAGGAAGCTCAAGGATATCTTTAAATAGATGTATTTTTATTTCGGCAAAATCAACCACATCTTCCCAATCATCACATCCACAAAGAATACCAACAAAGGCAAGCACTAGAATATCAATAAATTTATGTCGCGTATTGTGATTGGTGACCCTTGGATCTTCTAGTTTTGCGAAGTGATTTAGAAAATCAGCTGTTAACATCCGTTTATCCTCAATAAGATGAAATATTTATTATCTTATAAGGAAAGCTTTCCAGCATTGATCCTTTCGCCATTCCTGCATTGATCTTTCACTGATAATTTCAAATTTTGCTGAGAATTTGCTGACATCAAGTCTGAAAAATGAGTGCAATTCCCCTGAGTAGCCCCCCTCATATTGAACTTAATTCAAATATGCTAGTCAAAATAATGGAATACCTTTGATTTTATTTAATGACGAGGGTCCCATGCCTAGAATATTACCCAAGGTCTATACCAATCCTTATGTTGATAAAAAAATAGAACTCAACAGCGAACAAAAAGCCAATTTAAAAAAACAATTAAAGGCGATAAACAGTAACCTCAGAACATTAAATAAACTTATAAAAAAATATCAAAAATCGCCAGACGAACATCAACTAAAAAAAATAATTGAGCATCTCAAGGAAAATGATGAGAATAT
>JANOHT010000229.1:0-6235 GCA_031406605.1 Methylotenera sp.
GGGTTCCGGAGTCGGCTCTTTTTTCTTGACGATAGGTTTTTGTTTCTTGATCACTGGTTGGGGTGGTGCAGGCACTAGCGGTACAACTTCCGGCTCTGGTGCAGGGCTAGTTACCAAGCTGACCATCATGGGTAGAAGCGCTTCTTTAATAGCAGGCGGTGTGGGCTTAGCATTAGCCATCCACGCTAACCCGGCAATATGCGCCGCAATCACCAAAACAAGTAACGTATAAGATGCGTTTTGCTTACTTGTATTTGCTAGCTGGATATTGCCATTAGGTATTAACGCCTGAATAGATGATGGATGGAACAGCAGTTCAGCGGTATCCATATTATTTACTAACTTCAAGTTAGGCTTCATTTGGGCTCTCCCATCATTAATCTTTAATCCCGTAATCTTTAATCCAGAGGCGTTCGACTACTTGGTTAAAATTAACTTCCCCTGATTAGTCATGCGTAGTCGATATTCAACACCTGCATGCTCAATGAGCAACTCTCGTTGCCCTGCTAACAGCGCCTCACTAGTAATAGATCTACTAGTCACTACTCCTATATTTTTAGCGTCAGATTTACCAATTTTTGCAGTAGCATTGTTTAGCATAGTAAAATTACCCTAAAAACTTATTCAGCAGGCATTGCTTATGAATGCAAATGATAACAATTATCATTTGTAAAGTCAACAAGCATTCATTTCTAACCAATTGTAATTATTATGAATTTTTATTTACGCACTACTAAGCGTGCCAACGAACAAACTTTTTATCAACTATCAGTCATTATGACAACGAGACTTGTTGTTTTTTGCCCAACTCTCATACTATAAAACGCAAATAACCTTGATCTTATAATTCATATATTAAAATCTACTTTGGTGCTGTATTCTGGTATTACATAATTAGCTTTAAAAAATAAGGTTTTAGCTTATGGATCCCAATGATCAAGAGGCAAATCGATTGCTAGCGGTAGAGCGCTACGAAATTCTGGATACTGCCCCGGAGACGGACTTTGATGATTTGGTCAAGCTGGCGGCTATGATATTTCAGGTGCCGATAGCAACGGTAACTATTGTGGATGATCATCGTCAATGGTTTAAGGCGGCACTCGGTCTTTCAGTTAAAGAAACCAGCAGGGACATCTCTTTTTGCACCCATACAATAAAACTTAATTCTCCACTCGTGGTAGAAAACACCTTACAAGATGAAAGATTCGCCGACAACCCTCTCGTACTAGGTGAGCCATATCTCCGCTTTTATGCTGGTGTTCCACTTTTAAATTCAGATAACCTCGCGATTGGCACTTTTTGCATTATGGATCAAATGCCCAGAGCATTTACCGCACATGAACTGGACACCTTAAAAATGCTCGCCAATCAGGCGATGAAATTGTTAGAGCTTCGAGCTGAACGTAACAAATTAAGTAAGCTTATTAATGAGTTAGATTTCATTAACGCGGCCCTTCTTGAAAGTGAACAACGCTGGAAATTTGCACTGGAAGGTGCTGGTGACGGTGTTTGGGATTTGAATATCAATACTAAAAAAGCGTTCTTTTCTAAAAAATGGAAAGATATGCTGGGCTATGGTGGCTATAAACTCACCAATAACTATTCGACATGGGTTTCACTTATCCACAAAGATGACTTACTTAAATTCTTGCAAGCGCTTAATAATTGTATCCACAAAGTAAGTGATACATACGCCGTAGAGTATCGGTTGCTGTGTAAAGATAATAGCTGGAAATGGGTGTTAGCACGGGGCATGGTGGTGGAGTGGAATGAGGATGACACGGCGCAGCGCATGGTGGGGACTCATAGTGATATTACAGAGCTCAAAAAATCCGAGGAGATCATCTGGAAACAAGCAAATTTTGACGCTTTAACTGGTTTACCCAACAGAAGAATGTTTTTTGATCATCTCGATTCTGAAATCAAAAGAATGTCCCGTGCAAATGCCATGTTTGCGCTAATGTTCTTTGATCTGGATGGCTTTAAATCAGTGAATGACCAATATGGACATCATACTGGAGACAAGCTATTAATTGAGGTTTCCAATCGGGTGAATCAATGTATTCGGGAGACAGACGTTTTTGCAAGGCTGGGCGGTGATGAGTTCGTCATTATCGTTACAGGATTTGAAACCCCATCATACGTTGAGAAAATTGCAGATAAAATCTTACAAACACTTAATCAGCCCTTTATTTTCAAAGAAAATACAGCGCATATTTCAGCCAGCATCGGCATTTCAATTTATCCTCAAGATGGCGAAAATGAAGATCAGTTGATTAACAATGCAGATAGTGCAATGTATGCAGCCAAATCAAAGGGTAAAAATAGATGGGCACGCTTTAACCCAGACCTGGATTCTGAAAGCCTTTTTGAATAATACTTGCAGCTAACCCAATTAGACTTATTTTAAATGTCACTAACTTGCGTTTTAAATTAAAAAGGAAGTGAATGCTTCCTTTTTAATTGTTTAAATAGCTTAATCTATTCGCCAATAATCTTAACGAGTACGCGTTTTTTACGCCTCCCGTCAAACTCACCGTAAAAAATCTGTTCCCAAGGCCCAAAGTCTAGCCTTCCTTCCGTGATTGCAACCACTACTTCACGTCCCATGACTTGGCGCTTCATATGTGCATCGGCATTATCTTCACCCGTGTCATTATGACGATAACTACTGACTGGCTCATGTGGTGCTAAGCGCTCTAGCCATTGTGTGTAATCGTGATGCAAACCACGTTCATCATCATTAATAAATACGCTAGCCGTAATATGCATCGCATTCACTAACACAAAACCTTCCTTCACTCCGCTTTCACGCAAACACTCGTTCACCTGCTCAGTAATGCGTATAAAAGCTACACGGGTTGGTGGGTTGAACCATAATTCTTTGCGGTAACTTTTCATTGCTCGCCTCCCAAAATTTTAATCTAACATTTTCAATAAAAATCTTTAAAGTCATTCTAGCACTTGTTAATTAAAGTTTTGGCATATGGCAAATGAGGAAAAGAAAAGGCCTCCACTGGAGGCCTTTTTAAGACATTAATTGAGGTTAACTTTTCACTTCCACGTGCTCGGTAAAGGTTTTTCCTTCATTGTCAGTGGCGACTACTTCTAATTTACCTGGTGCATCCGGTGTGAAATTAAACTTCATATAAGGGTCTTCACTTGTCCCTACGCCAACATCCACCGTCATCACAGGTTTACCATTGTAAGTAAAAGATGCTTTGTTAATATAAAAAGCTGGCACATAGCCTTGTGAAACTAAATCGCGCTGCAAACCAGTACGCATCGGATGCCTGATATTAAAAATTGTCGAAGCAGCGCTACCGATTTTAACTGGTTCTTCTACCCTTAATTTAATTTTTCCAGCCGCCGCACGAGTCGCTGCATCGTCACCATCAACCGTACCACCGCAGCCACCAGCAGCCCGAATCTCACGTGCCACCATGTATAACTTACCATCAGCAGACTCACCCACTAAACGTACAAATGAATCCGTTTCAAACCGAACACGTGTCGCCAGCTGAAAATCACCCAGCATGTCAGTTAGATGATAAGTCGAGGCTAATTGAATTGGGTTGGCGTCAACTAACACATAAATCTTCTTGATATCGACGCCTTTTGCTGCAGCTTTATCGTAGCTAAACGTCACTGGCACTTGCGCACCACTTTCTGCGCGCCTCGGTGCGTCAATTTTAAGAAACGTCACCTCTTGAATATCACGTTTCGCAAAAAACGCCTCTTTCACTACAGGCCAAAGCTTGGTATCTGCCTCTCCCCACGCCGGAACAGTCATTGCGAGTGACATACTTAAACCTACTAGCAATTTTGCTAATAATTGATGGGTAAACTGTTTCATTTTAATCGGCTCTCCAAGCTAACTTTAATAAAGAACGGGTTGTTTGTAGCTACTCTTTAAGAGTCCGATCACTTCATCACAACACACGTTTGTTACATCTTATGCACTTTAATCACGATGTATGTGACACTGGTCACATTAGAAAATTCAGTTTAGATTAATCGTAATAAACTTAACCGTTTCAAGCCTCACTCACATAAAAATTAAGCTCAATACCGTTACCCGCAGGATCTTTAAAATTAATCTGCTTTACGCCGTTATTAAGTAAACGTGTGGTGTATGGTATTTGATGCGTTTGCAAGTGCGCTTCCATACCTGGCATGTCGGTACACGTAAACGATACATGGTCATAAGTACCTTTGACGTGCAAATCTGGTGCACCAACGCCTTTGTTATATTCAGCAATATGTACGACATCGTTATCACCAATATACAACCAAAAGCCATAGCTCGTGGTGGCGGTGCGCGGCCCTACTTTTAAACCAACGACATCACAATAAAAATCACGCAACACATGCATCATGTCGCGATTAGCGCGAAAATTAACATGATTAATTTCGGTGACTGGCATAATAGTTTTTCAGCATTTTAATCGTTTACTTTAACATCTTTGCCGCGATGAGTAACTAGCACAAATAGGTGAGAAACCGATTATTCGCCTTCAAATTGACATAGCGCAAATGGATTAAATCCGCCCTCAATTAAACGTTTCGAACCACCTAAATCTGGCAAATCAATCACAAACGCACAGCCCATTACCACACCGCCCAGCTTTTGTATTAGCGCCGCAGCCGCTTCAGCCGTGCCACCCGTCGCAATCAAGTCATCCACCAGCAACACTTGTTCACCTTGAGCAATAGCATCAATATGAATTTCCACACGGTCTGCACCATATTCCAACTCATAATCATGTCCGACTGTTTCAGCTGGTAACTTGCCAGACTTGCGAATAGGTACAAAACCCACACCCAGCTTATATGCCAGAGCGGCACCAATGATAAACCCGCGTGCTTCAATACCTGCGATTGTATCTATTTTTTGATTGTTATAATGGTAAGCGAACGCGTCAATCACCATGCGAAAGCCCATTGGGTCTTTCAGTAAGGTAGTGATGTCGCGGAACTGGACGCCTTGCTTGGGGTAATGCGGGATAGTGCGGATTAGGGACTTGATAGACACTTCAACTACTCATCAATAAAATAGTCAGAATCAATTTTCTTAACTTGGTAGGTTGCTGCTACAGAAACACCAACGTTATTCTCTATCATGAGCCGTGCTAATGTGAAGCCATTTATTAGAACTACTTTATTGCTGATATTCTTAACGTACTCTTGTGCTTCTTTAGTAAAATCAGAAGTGGTAATAAACACCCCTTTATGCGCTCTTTGACCTTGTAAAGCACCTACGAATTTCTGAATTTCAGGGCGGCCAACTACACCTTCCCATCGCTTAGCTTGAATATAGATGGCATCTAAACCTAAACGGTCTTCATCAATAATACCGTCAATTCCGCCGTCGCCACTTTGGCCTATAGCACGTCCAGCTTCTACTCTGCTACCGCCGTAACCCATGGCAAGAAGTAACTCAACAACTAGTCTTTCAAAAAAACTGGGGGTACTTGATTTGATAGTATCTAGTAAATCAGTTGATAATTGAGCATTCAATTTTGAAAAAGCACTCTCTATGCTCTCCTCAGGTGTCATATCAACACTTATACTACTGACTGGTGGATCACTTTCGGTTTTACCTGCGTCTCTAAAAGCTACGAACTCAGAATATTGCTCGAGAAATTTAATATCAATTAATTTTGGCTGTTTTTCAAGCACATTCAAACCTCGAGAAGTTATTTTTACATAACCTCTTTTCGGCTGTTCAATCAAACCAGCTTTTTTAAGGTATGTTCTTGCCCAACCTGCACGACTTTTAATCGTCGTCATTTGGCCGCTAGGAAGAAGTTGCTTTCTTTCATCCTCTGACAAGCTGAATTCATCAGACAAAACATCAACTAGCGGGCTGAAATAAAGCTCTTCGCCATTACCTAAAATTTTTAGTAGCGGCAACATCAATGTTTGATGATTTGGTATTGTCAAACAAGCCTCCTAAAATGAAATCGCACAGCGCTAGCTAGCTGTGCCTCCCAGACAGTATATTAGTACGATAGGGCGCAACAACGCTAGCACAAGTGAGTTAAATTTACGCTGCAGGATTCTGCGTCCGAACTCGAATATGCAACTCCCGCAACTGCTTCTCATCCACCCCATTCGGCGCATTCGTCATCAAGCACTGTGCACGTTGCGTTTTAGGGAAGGCAATCACATCACGAATCGATTCAGCACCTGCCATTAACGTGACCAGACGATCTAAACCGAACGCTAGGCC
>JANOHT010000270.1:0-4556 GCA_031406605.1 Methylotenera sp.
CCAATTACCTATTCCTCATTTACTTTAGGTTACGACGGTACTTACCAAGGTAGCGCTTCACAGACACAATTGAATTTAGGCTTTAACTTTGCATTACGCGCATTTGGTAATAGCGAGCAAGAGTTTGGTGATAAGCGCTTCAATGCAAAGCCCAATTATGCCTACATTCGTAGCGATGTTAAACATACCCAAAAATTACCCTCAGATTGGTCATTACAAGCCAAATTAAGTGGCCAGCTTGCAAGCGCACCGCTTATATCTGCCGAGCAATTCACTATCGGCGGCGCAGATTCAGTGCGTGGATATTTAGAATCTAGCGCACTAGGTGATAACGGCATATTTGCTTCACTAGAGTTACGCACACCACCGTTTAAAAAATATTTTAAAGAAAACATTAAAGAGCTTTATGCATTTAGTTTTATAGATGCTGGACACGTAAGTATTTACGACGCAACGCCAGGTCAAGATAAAAGCAGCGATTTATTATCAGTTGGCTTAGGTATTAAGTTTAAAAGTGTACTAGGTATTTTTACTAATTTAGATTACGCCCATGCGTTAGAAGATTCTGGCGAAGTCGAGAAGGGTGATGATAGGTTGCATTTTAGAGTGGGTTACGAGTGGTAGTTTCTAGCGCTTAATTTTAAGCGTTAAAAAATAAACAGCAATGAAAAGGAAAGAAAAATGAATCAAGGCATGTTTAAGCTGGTATACAGCAAAGTACTCAATATGTATGTGCCAGCTTCAGAAGCTGTGCGTAATAGAGGGGCTAAAAGCAGCCGTCGCGTACGTAAGCATGGTAAAAATTCATTCATTTTAATTTTAATTTTAATTTTCAGCTCTATGCATGCAGCCCAAAGCTTTGCTGATACTTTTGTCAATCCCAAAACTGAGACTATTCTGCAAAAAAATCCTGTAAATGCTACCGTGCAACATACAATTAATAGCACCATAGTTCGTCAGACTTCATCCAAAGCTATACTTGATTGGCAAAAACTTAATATTGGTAAAGATTATTTACTTAAATTTGATCAACAGGGCAATCGTAGTTGGTCTGCCTTAAATCGTATTCATGACTTATCGCCAAGTATATTTAACGGTAATGTACAAGCTGATGGTAACGTCTATTTCATAAATACCAACGGCATTATTTTTGGCCCAAATGCTCAGTTTAATGTGGGATCGCTTTATGCTGGTACGCTAGATATTACGGATCAGTTGTTTAATGAAGGTTTTATCAGCGGTGATGGTACGTTTAAACCTGTATTTGCTGCAGTTGGTGAGATTGTGACTGGTAATGTGGAGGTACAAAGTGGCGCAAAAATCACTACAGCGACTAATGGTAAGGTGTTGCTATTTGCAGAAAATGTAGAAAACAGCGGCTTAATCAACACGCCAGATGGCCAAACGATACTAGCCGCAGGTAAAAAAGTCTATTTAGCCTCTAGCAAAGACCCGGCGGGTTTTATGGTGGAGGTAGATGGCGGTGGTACTGCAACTAACTTAGGTGAAATAGTGGCAGAGCGCGGCAACATCACCATGATGGGTTTGGCCGTGAATCAAGCGGGAAAATTAACTGCGACTACTTCGGTTCGTGCTAATGGTTCTATCCATTTGCTTGCTCAAGATAAAGTAAGTGTAACTGGCGTTGATGTGGTAGGCACCCGCAATGGTATTGTCACGCTGGCAAAAGACAGCGTGACAGCAGTGAACCCAGAATACGCGAATAAAGAAGAGACGATTGCATCCCAAGCGTTTAAAACTTCTGACGTGAAAATTGAAGCTAGCCTAATTAATATTGATGGAAAGATAAGTGCTAAAGGCGGAAATGTTACTGCGAGTAATTTAGCTGATGCATCTACCTTACTTAACAGCGAAAACGCTCGTAGAATTTATTTAGGCGATAACGCTGAAATAGATGTATCTGGTGTTGATGCGATAGCACCCATGTCACGGAATCAGCTAGAGATTCAATTATTTTCAGACCAGCTAAAAGATGCACCAATATTACGTGATACAGGCTTGTTTAAAGGTACTGTATTTGTAGATGCACGCAAAGGTACAAGCTTATTTGATATTCAGCCATTTTTAGCACTTAAAGGCGCAACAGTGGCTGAGAAAATGACTAAAGCCGGCACTATCAAACTATCTACCCCTAATGATTTAATTGTGAGTAAGGGTGCTGTGCTTAATGTTTCTGGTGGTTCAACAACCTATGAAGCGGGTTCAATAAAAGAAACTAATCTGTTTTACAACGGTAAATTAGTGCCTATTTCAGAGGCCAAAGATGGCGTACCTTATGATAAAACAGGTGATGTTTACATTGTAAAAGATCCCAAATGGGGTGTAACACGTTCATGGGATCTAAGCGGTGGCGGCACTAAGGGTCGGGGTAAAGTAACGACTGGTGTTACTAGCGCTGAATTAAAAACTCAAGTAGTGGGAACCCAAGTTGCAAGTTTTTTTGAAGGTGATGATGCCGGTACTTTAGACTTAACCGTATCAGACGATAAAGTCATTACGCAAAATTTAGTCTTAGCTGGGCAAGTATTAGCAAATACCAAGGTCAGCCCTCAGCAAATCATTAATCAGCAAGCACCTTTATCGGGCAAATTAATTGCCAGTGCTAATCAGTTAGCAATCTCAAAGACTGTTAAAGAATTAGGTGATAGCTTTACCTTTGAGCAAAAGCTAGCAGATTCAGATAGTTTTCAATCAGTCATCAGCACTGACTTTTTAGCGCAAGGGTTTAACAGAGTTGATTTTGGTAAAGTTAACAAGCTGACTGTGAACGAAGCAATGACTCTTGAACCTAAGGGCGAATTGACCTTAAATCGTAATGTGGATGGCAGCACAACACAAATTAATGCCAATATCACAGCGGCTAACAGTGATATCAAACTCTTAGGTACTACAACCATTGCAGATGGCGTAACAATAAGTACTGCTGGATTGTTTACTAATGATAAACCTGGTATTGCTAGTGCGTTAAGCGAGCCGGCAGCGATTAATGGTGGCAGTATTACAGCAACATTATTAACGCTTGGTAAGAATGTCACATTAGATGCATCGGCAGGTGCGGCAGTGAATGTTAAAGGCGAGTTAAAAGAGGGTGCTGCAGGCAATATCAAATTCACAACCATTGCTGAAGTTGATGATAGCGTTCATTTAGAAGCGAACGGTTTCAAACAGGGCGGTACACTTTCTGTTGCTTATGGTGTAGCAGGGCAAGAAAAAACGCTTAATATCGCCGGTAACCCAAATGCCAGCGACACAGATATCGATATTGCCGCCGATTTTTTTAACAAAGGTGGATTTTCTAAATATGAGTTATCCGCTTTTGATGTGAACATCGGTAACAATGCAGATGCACCCCAAGAAATTTATGCGGCACAGCAAACTTTGCAGATGAATACTGGGTTTGCAAATCAAGCGGGTGGTCAGCCAATCACAGCAGTTGCATCACCTTTTGTACAAACTGATACTACACGCAAACCTGTATCTTTGAGTTTTTCAGCAGATAAATTAGGAGGTGTACTTACGCTAGCAGAAAACACTACGATTCGCACTGATAGAGGCGGTAGTGTAAGTTTATCGGCGGGTAAGCAGGTGAATGTGCTGGGAGATATTACAACGCCAAGCGGTAATATCAACATCAGCATCAATGATAAAGACGCAAGTCTTCAGTATGACCCAACCCAAACAGTTTTTATTGGCAGCAAAGCTAATCTAAGTGCGGCTGGTAGCAGTTTGACATTGCCTGACTCACAAGCAGAGTTGTTAAAAACACAAGTGTTTAACGCGGGTGCCATTACTGTAGATGCTCCCAAAGGTGCTGTAGTTATTAAGGATGGCGCAGTGTTAGATGTATCTGGCACTTCTATTGTTAACGACACTAAAACATCTGCTGGTTTTGTCCGTGAAACCTTGCATGGCGATGCAGGCACTATCAAGGTAAGTGCAAGTGATGGTCTTTTATTAGATGGTACATTTAAAGGTGCTGCAACTGGAACAGGCCGAGGTGGTAGCTTAGATTTAGGGTTTACCAATACTAAGCTAGACGCTGGCTCCCCGATATTAACGGGCAATAGGGAATTCACGATTACCCAACAAAAGCAATTGGTGGCTGATAGCTTTGTAGTGGGGGATACACTTAAAACTAATACAGGCGAAGCTTATACCGATATCAGTACAGACGTTATCAATGCACAAATTTCGGCAGAACAAGTGCAGCAAGGTGGTTTTGCAAACTTAAAAGTGAAATCATATCTTGGTGATAGTAGCCTAGGATTGAAGGATTCAATTCAACTAACAGGTGGTTTAGATTTAAAGCTTGCAGGCAATTTGAAGTTAGAAACACCATTGATTAATGTAAAAAATGATGGTGTTGCCAAAATTAGTGCAAGCCATATCACATTAAAAAGCCCAAATTCAGAAGTAGATAACAGTAGTGTGGTTGCAGGTAATGGTAAGCTCACCACTGAGTCAAAACAGCTTTATTTTGATGGTCTGGTGGCAGTTTCAGGCGTGAAAGAAACTTCACTGAATACTAGTTTAGA
>JANOHT010000281.1:0-4899 GCA_031406605.1 Methylotenera sp.
TACCATGCTACCGATTTAGATTGAATGCGCATTAAGATGGACTATCTGAGTATTGACTACTGATTACTAAATGACTGAGATTCACCAATTGAAGTCAAATTATATCAGGTTTATATTTTCAACTAAGTGTTTACATTTTGCGCTAGGCTCAGCTTTAGTTACAATCATATCAATTAAATTATTGAGTAGATGATGATGTGGAGACTAATTTTTTTAGGGCTAGTAATTTGGTTAGTAATTTATTTTTTCAAACGCAACTTTGGAAAATCAAACTTGCCAAGAAACAGTTCAGATCAACCTATCACCAATGAATCTGAAAATAATATAGAACATGAAAATATTGAGAACATGGTGCAATGTAGCAAATGTGCAGTGCATTTACCCAGGTCTGAAGCTTTTTTAGTGGATGGCAATTTTTATTGCAGTAAGGCGCATATAGAGAAAAAATGAGCCTGTTAAACTCCCCTCTCGATGACTATCAAAATTTTGCACGTTCTAGCAACGCACCTCTACAAGCACGTGCGATTAACATACTGAATGTATTTCGTTTTCTATTAAGTCTTATTCTTATTTTTTCCTATCTTTACATTAGTAAAGATCATGCAGGACTTAACGAATATCCTCCTCTGTTTTTCGAATTATCGATAATTTATTTTATTTTCAGCATATTAATATTGCTGATTAGTGCGTTACAAAATACACCCTCCCCTGTCCTTCTACCGCTACAAATCATTGCGGATATTATTTTCATCCTCTTATTCATGTTTGCGGCGGGCGGCATCGGCAGTGGTTTAGGGTTACTGCTAATCATCATAATTGTAATAGCGAGCTTAGTGAGTAATGGTCGACTGGCATTATTTTATGCGGCCATCGCCACAATCGGCCTGCTATTCGAACAAACTTATCAAATTTTTTTGGGGGATTTAGCTGTCACCAGCTACACCCAATCCGCCATGCTAAGTTTAAGTTGCTTTGCTACCGCTTGGCTTGCTTACACCCTAGCTGACAGAATGTTGCGTAGTGAAGAACTGGCTTCAGCACGCGGGTTAGATCTTGAAAACTTAGCCCAAGTAAATGCACTTATTACCCAAGAGATGCAAGATGGTGTCATTGTGGTAGATAAAGACCAGAATATCCGCCATCGCAACTTACAGGCCGAGTCTTTACTATTTTTATCCAATGATAATACTGAAAATCTTACTTTAATCAATGACGCGCCTAATATTGCCAATGTATTTAGTGCTTGGGTAAAAAGTGAAGAGAGTAGTCAAAATTTGATTGTATCAATCGCTGGGCGGGAATTAAAACTTAGATTCAAACCAATCGGGGCTTCACGTAGCTCGGGGGCGGTTATTTTTATTCAAGATTGGAGCCAGATTCAGTCTACGGCACAACAAGCAAAATTAGCTGCTCTGGGTAGGTTAACGGCTAATATTGCGCATGAAATTCGCAATCCACTCAGTGCAATTAGCCACGCAAATCAATTGTTGCAAGAGGAAGAACACTTATCGGCACCCACGCAACGAATGTTAGAAATTATTGCCAGTAATATTGGGCGCATAGACCAAATTATTAAGGATGTGCTAGAGCTTAATCGCCGTGACCGCACACAACAGGAGATGATTGAACTACAGCAATTTTTAGCCGATTTTTATGCGCAATTTTGTGCGGTTGAAAAAATACCGACGGCACACTTTGAATTCAAGCCATGTTTAGCAAAATACCATATCTCTTTTGACCAGCGCCATTTAACACAAATCTTGTGGAATCTTTGTAAAAACGGCTGGGAGCATAGTCAGAAACAAGCCGGCAGTTTGCATTTAAATTGCACCGCAACGTCTGGTGATAATGTAAACCCTACTAGTTTAAACATTGAAATCAGTGATGATGGAGGTGGCGTAGCAGAACAAGACCGCGCTAGGTTATTTGAGCCGTTTTTTACCACCAAAACCACTGGCAACGGCTTGGGACTCTATATTTCACGAGAATTAGCAGAAGCGAATGGTGCAAACTTGCAGTATCAAGCACTGCGCATAGGTAGCGCTTTTATTCTCAGACTAAAAAGGCATAATAGCGCATGAGCCAAAAACTAACCTGCTTAATAGTTGATGATGAAACTGATATTCGTGAACTGCTTACTATGACGCTAGAGCGCATGGATATTGAAACTTACAGTGCTTGCAATATTGATGAAGCTAAACTTTTACTTAAACAGCGTTCATTTGCGCTATGTTTAACTGATATGCAAATGCCCGGGGGCTCCGGGTTAGATTTAGTCAATTATATTAGCGAGCATCATGCTGGATTGCCGATTGCTGTGATTACGGCGCATGCAAGTGCAGAAAACGCAGTATCTGCACTTAAAGCTGGTGCGTTTGATTATTTGACCAAGCCTATTTCATTAAAGCAATTAAGACCTTTAGTTGAGTTTGCACTTAAACTTTCTACGCAACCCAGCACTGTTAAGCCGAATATGCTGGAGATAATTGGCACCTCTGAACCAATTACCTATGTACGCAATATGATTGTCAAACTCGCCCGCAGTCAAGCTCCCGTCTACATCAGCGGAGAATCGGGTAGTGGTAAAGAATTAGCAGCAAAGTTAATCCATAACAATAGTTCGCGTGTGGAAGGTGCTTTTATAGCTGTTAACTGTGGTGCAATTCCTGAAAACCTGATGGAAAGTGAATTTTTTGGCTATAAAAAAGGGGCGTTTACTGGTGCTAACCAAGACAAGGAAGGCATGTTTCAAGCCGCGAGTGGCGGCACCTTATTTTTGGATGAAGTCGCTGACTTGCCACTAGCAATGCAAGTAAAGTTATTGCGCGCCATTCAAGAAAAAAAAGTGCGCATGGTCGGTGGCACCGCGGAAGAAACTGTAGATGTCCGTATTATTAGTGCCACCCATAAGAACTTAAGTGACATGATGGACGCCGGCCTGTTCAGGCAGGATTTATATTATCGACTGAATGTGATTCAGCTCAAAATGCCTGCACTGCGTGACCGCGCTTGTGACATCCCGCTGCTGGCGGATATGTTGATGTCGAAGTTATGTAAAAGCATGAACATCCCCACACCGCAGATTGATAGTAGCGCGCAGGAATATATCAAAAAACTGCAGTTCCCGGGCAATGTACGTGAATTGGAAAATATGCTGGAACGGGCTTTGGCAATGTGCGATGGCGTAAAAATCAATATAGATGATTTAATGGTAGAAGATGGTCTTAAAGCTAACTTATCCCAAAAGCCATCATTTGACCTAGACCAAACATTGGAAATCAGCTTATCAGATTATCTAGAGGACATTGAGAAAAGAGCCATTATTAAAGCCTTGGATACAGCTAAAAATAACAAGACTGCTGCAGCTAAATTACTAGGGATTAGCTTTCGTACTTTGCGTTACCGGTTAGCTAAACTTGGATTAGCTAAAGAGGATGTTGACTCAGATTTAGAGAGTGAAACTCAAGACGATGATTTGCAACATCACGAGTCTCAAACTAAATCAAACTAGCAGTTACTTCACTTAAGGCCAGTATTATCCTAAAACTAACAGTAAGTAAGTGATATACATTGCACCGTTAACCAACAAATGCCACACTTTAATGCCGCCTTTTGCGATTAAATATCGCATCCAAATCGCAGCCAACAATGTCATACCGATACCTAGTGCCACTTCAACTCTTGGCTCCCAAGGCGTTAGCATAATACCGATTGCTGGCAACAAAGTACCTTGAAACACCATCGCACCGGTAATGTTACCAAATGCCAAGGTATCTTTGCCCTTGCGTATCCATAAAATACTATTCACTTTTTCTGGCAGTTCGGTTGCGATAGGAATTATCAACAGAGATAATAACAATGCTGAGATACCAATCAGTTCGGACGCTTCTTCAACACCATCAATAAAGCCTTTAGCACCTGCAACTAATAAAGCTAAGCCTAAAAACAACTGTATAACAATCACGACCATATTATTAGGCAAGCCTACCTTACATAAAAACATATCGTTACCTGCCTCAGTAGCATGACCATCTTCTACCAATGCTTTAGAAGCGCGGATTGTCATCATCACGTAGATGAAATAAATCATCACCATACAAAAACCAATTCCGTAGCGCACAGCTATTTGCTCATGCGGAATGTACATCGCTAATGCAGCAAAACCGAAAGCAACAATAAAAAAGTTAAGGTCACGTACTAAACCGGTACGCTCTGGCCTTAAATTACCGTGTGTTCCTCGGCGTTTCCAAACTGAAATTGCCATTAAGGAAATAGAAAGTGTAGCCAACATTAACGGCGCACCCAAGATCGCGCCTACACCAATTTCATGGTTGGTTTCCATGTTTTGTGTGCCAGCAAGCAAAGCAAGTAATGGCACTGACGTTTCTGGCAATGCAGTGCCTACAGCAGCAAATAAAGAGCCCGTCACACCTTCTGAAATTTTGAGTTTCTCGCCTAAGTGCTCTAAGGCATTTGTAAACACTTCCGCTGCGATTAAAATCAGAATCAACATGACAAACAGTTGTAAAAATACCATTGAGGCTTTCCCTTAAATTTTATAAAACTAAATAAATTAAACTTTTAACAATTAATTTGTGTAAAAAATTAAACTACACCCAATAATTTAAGTAAATATTTATCAATGTCGTGATTTTATCGGATTACTAGAATATTTATCTATAATTTCGCATAAAATTAGTCGATATGAAAACTTACATAATTAATGATGCCGGTTTTGCAGAAGATACACGGCTTATCCCGTCACCAAATTATGATGAACGCCCATCCTTAGTCAATGAATTGGCTTCTGAAAGTCAGACTATTAAAAGCCCAGACTTTCAAAATTCCAATCCAGTAGATATTAGCCTGATTGTCATTCATAACATCAGTCTTCCACCT
>JANOHT010000287.1:0-2802 GCA_031406605.1 Methylotenera sp.
TTGGAAATAACCCCATAAATCTGAATGACCCCACAGGGCATTATGCCTGTGGTGATGGAGAAGCTAAAGAATGTGGTACCGGCAAGAAACAAGATCCGAAGGTAGACCCATATAAACCACCTAAAAAAGATGACGATAAAAAGGATAAAAAAGATAAAGGCGACAAAGATGATGCTTTGTCTTCTTTAGGAAGTGATAAACCACTATATTCGCCAACACAAATTTACGAGCCTGATCGAGGACTATGTCCAGATGATTGGGCAGAATGTATCTATGCTGGCTCAATGGATATTAATGAACTAACATTAGCTTATAAAATGTATAATGGCTACGCAAATTTCATGGCTGTAATTACCGCTATTGCGGCTGTTGCGGCATTTGTACCTGGTCCTCAACAACCCTTTGCTGTAGGAGTTGGTATTATTGCAGCCTATGAGTCAAGTCAAACCTACCCAATCGCAGGTTTTTTTCAAGACGCAGCGACACAAGTGTCTAACGACGAGTTTCACCAAGCGATCATTGCCCTTACTAAAAGCAAAGATGGTACCTACGGTTTGCAATATGCTGGCGGGAGCCCCATACCTACTGATGTATATTCACTTGTTGGTTTGTTAACGCTTGAGAGCACCCTCCGCGCTGGTCAAGAAAATCAAATGCTTCAATACGATAGATAAAGGTTGGTATTGTGAACACAATTTCCCGAACCATATTAAAGCCTCTAGCCTACTTAACATTTGCTGCTATTAGCTTTACATCGTTAGTTCTAGTAAACAGAGTAATTCACGGAACAATAGTGTTGCTTACAATTAATGCGGTTGCGTTAATTACATTATCTTACTTGTCAACACGACATAAAATACTGTGGTTTATTGCGTTAGGCGAACTAAGTTGGAAACAAATTTTTCTCAACGGACTATTTTTAGGAGCAATAAGCGGACTGGCGTATTTTACAATATTTAACTTCTTTTCCATTTAGCATCTTTTCAAAACTGAAGATCGGCGCTCCATTGCTTGGCACGGGACTCTGTCCCTGCCGAGAATTGACCGAAGGTCTCTACAATAAAACCTGACAGGTTTCATCATTACGTGATTCGATCATAACCCACGTGTGAAGTGTGGTTCGAGTCAGACGCGGTGCTGTGAAAACCTGTCAGGTCTGCCAATGGATTACAATATTTCCTGACCGATCACCTCGGCTCCACAGTGGCAGTGACGGATGCCAGCGGAACCTTAACATCCCAACAGCGCTATCTTCCCTTCGGACAACCCCGCGCGGACGTATCGACTCCCAACCCACAATTCCCGATCACCGACCTCGGCTATACGGGACAACGCGCCTTGGACCCAGGCATGGGTGGCTTGATGGACTATCACGCCAGATTCTATTCGCCCACACTAGGAAGGTTCACTCAGCCAGATACTATTACCCCAGATGGACCACAAGGCTTAAATCGCTATGCATATGTAGGGAATAACCCTATCAACTTTAATGACCCGACTGGTCATATGATGACAGATGATAGCGATGGTGGTGGAAAATGCGACTTAAAATGTCTTGAGAAAGATAATAGCGAGGATAAAAAGGATTATTCTGATTGGAATTCACGTAAGTATGGCGGTTGTTTCAAGTGTCATGCTGCTGCTGCGAATGGACAAATTGCATTAACCAACGAACAGCTTGCTGATGCATATTCAAATATCACTACATGGCAGGCCATAGGGTATACGCCCATGGTGGCAACCGTCGCTGTACTTGGTGCGCCTGCTCTTGGGCCATCTATGTATAACGCGGCGGGAGTAACATGCCTAAGCAGCCCGGTTTGTGTTGCGCTCACTGGCATGGCAGGAGGAACTGGTTCAAGTAGGGTCGTATTAAGCGGTCATGGCGGATATGATTCTACTAATGGCACTACGACGATACCAAAGGGTACGACCCTACATACATATGCCCCATTAGGCCAAACAATTACTGACAAATTAGGGAATTCAATTGAGACTGGAATTGTTAACTCAGGCAAGTATATTTTTGGGCCGGGTGCGAAAGTTCCGAATCTTACACTGTATCCACCCACAGGATTAACAATATTGAACAATCCAACAACGGTTAATTCCCCCACGCTTCTTAGTAATCTTCTTGCACCTAATATGGGCGATGTTCATTGGGCAGCCTGTCTGGTACTTACAAGATGCTAGTATCAATATAGATGTTACAATTTTCAGTCGTTAACGACTAAGGAGTTTGTTATGACATACTATTTGGACATGTCGCCGTATACTTATATCGAGGAATGTATTCGGCCAAATACCTTCAATGTAGGCTGGTTAAGTCGTGGTTATGATTTTGAGAGAGGAAAAAGCTCAGAACAATTCTACCAAAGGCTCTTAGAATTTTGTGCATTCCCTATATGCAAGACAAGAGGGTGGCATGTGTGCGAATTTTGTGGTTCTGAACAAGCCGTGCCATTAAATATTACGATCAATGCCCAAAGCAGTTTGATCTTGGGCTCTGCTGAGATGCGAGTAAGTGGAGATTATAAAGTGTTTGCATCCCCCGATCTAATTTATCATTATGTGACTGTTCATGAGTATCTTCCCCCGAAAGAATTTATTAATGCAATTCTAGAATCCCCTTTACCAACTACTAAAGAATATATGAAAAAGTTCCAGGATTTAGTATAAAATGCTGATTACCTTACACATTTGAGTTTAGAGTAATTGGAATCACAACGGGCTTCAGCTTAAGATTGGACAAGGTAGCGTGGAAATCAGGCAAGAAATGAAACCCTGTAGCGAGAGTGCGTT
>JANOHT010000022.1:0-5730 GCA_031406605.1 Methylotenera sp.
GGTGAATCTAAACCTGATTTACCTAACTGGCTATTAAGACAAACCAAAGTAGCAGTGGTAGATGCCAAAGTCATTTGGTTAGATGAAATGCTTATTGCACCCACATCAAATAGTGCGTCTGAGCCAACTGCAGCACCTGCATTGAGCCTAGATAAGCTTAATTTAGAAATATACAGCCCACCTTGGAAAAGCTTGATTAAAAATCATCGCATCACACTCAGCACTTTGCCATCCATAGGCACTATTCACCCCATTATCATTACAGGTAACGTTTATGGCAATGACGTTAGTAAGGCTGAAGAATGGCGAGGCAGCTTAGCGTTGCAATTGACAAACGCAAATATTGCAGCGTTTAAGCCGTGGCTAGAGGCGTTTGCTTCACTTAAAGCAACATCTTTAAAACAAGCTATTGAAGTGCAGTCTGGTATAGCTAGCACTAAAACCGTCATTAACTTTGCTAATCGTCAGGTGAAATCTGTTGAAAGTGAAGTCGCTTTATACCACTTACAAATACGCATTAAAGATCTTGCCAAACCTGTTGTATTGAATACGCTCACTGGTAAATTTGACTGGAAAAACTTAAATGCTAATCGGGCAATTGGTTTTAATAAAATTACAACTGGCAATGCATTCAGTGTAAATGACTTATCACTCAGCACTAACAATGGCTTAAACCTGCAAGGCGCTACCGCCCGCTACACCGATAGCACAAGCGAAAATAAGCCTCGCCATCAAATATTAAGTCTAACGCTCTCTCACATCAACCTAGCCTCGCTCAAGCCATTTTTCGCCCAACTTCCCTTGCCTGTGAACGTATCAGAACACATTAGCGGCTTGTCACCTACAGGTAACCTCGATGACTTTATATTGAACTGGGAAGGTAGTCCATCATCAACAAATAGTTATCAATTGAGCACAAAATTTAGCAGCTTGGGCATTAAAGCCTACGAAAAAATACCAGGTTTTAGCAACTTATCTGGCGTAATTAAAGCCAATCAAAAAACAGGAAAACTGACGCTCAATTCACAGAACGCGAATCTGGATTTTAAAGAGGTATTACGCTGGCCGATTCCAGCTGACAAGTTAACAGGTGATATTCAGTGGGATATCGCGGATCAAAATGACATCACAAAAAAAACCAACATTAAAGTCAGCAATCTTAATATCAGTAGCCCACATTTATCTGGCGGTATTGATGCTAATTACACATTAGACGGCATTGAAGGCGACGCCATTGATTTATCGGGGAAATTTAACCGTGGTAATGCTAAATATGCGCCTTTTTATTACCCTACTATACTTGGCGAAAGCACCATAAACTGGCTAGATACTTCAATACTGGCAGGGCGCGCTGATGACATTCACCTGATTGTTAAAGGTCGTTTAGCTGATTTTCCTTTTGTTGACCGCAACAATAAACTAGACAATAAACTGGGGTTATTTAGAGTCACTGCAAAAATTAGTAACAGCTTGCTTGAGTACGGTACAGGTTGGCCTAAGATTGAAGACTTAGGTCTAAACTTGTTGTTTGAAGGCAAACGCATGGAACTTAACGCGACTGCGGGGCGTATATTTGGCAATCAAATTGTTAAAAGCAAAACCACTATTGCACAACTGGATGCAGATGATCCGATACTCAACATTGTAAGTGAAGTGAATGGCTCCGTTGTTGAAGGCATCAAGTTTGTGAATAATAGTCCTGTAGCAGAACTTACCCAAGGTTTTACCGATAACCTAAAAACCAGTGGCTTGGGCAAGCTAAATTTAAGCTTAAAAATACCATTAAACGATATCGACCGATCACAGTACAAAGGTGCGTATCTCATTACCAATGGCGCTATGCAAAATGACGACATCCCTGCATTAAGCCGCATTAACGGCTTACTAGAATTTACCGAAAGCAGCTTATCAGCAAAAAACATCAAAGCCAGCGCATTTGGTGCGCCAATTATTTTTAACTTAGCCTCTGGTAAAGATAAAGTCATTCGCGTTGCTGCAAAAGGCAAACTCACTGACGATGCACTAAAACAGATTTTTAATGCACAAAACATGGCAAAAGGTAGCAATTATATTAGTGGCAGTACCGATTGGCTAGCCGACATTACGATTCAGAAACCGCGTATTAATGTGAGCGTACGATCAGATTTAGTAGGCATCACATCACATCTACCTGCACCATTAAACAAAGCCTCTACTGAACGCCTGAACCTGCTGGTGGATAGAAATCAAGAGGGTGCTACCGATACAATCAGTGTCAGCTTAGGAAATAAGCTTGCTACAAAAATATCCCATACTATTGAAAATGGCAAATCACAGCTCAGCCACGCAAGCGTTCGCTTGAGTGCAGATACAGCAAATAATGTAATTAGCAGCAATAGCGAGTTAAACAGCAATGCCGATTCAGCTAAACCAAAAGGCATACATGTTTATGGCAGCTTAGATTACCTTGATGCAGACGCGTGGCGTACGGTGATCAACGATTTCTCAGGCGCACCAAAACCTAACACTTCAACATTCGAGCCATCTTTGCCGATTCAAAGAATTGCAATTAAAATCAATGCCATGGATATATTTGATAGACGCTTAAACCAGTTAAAAATCTCAAATACATCAGACAAAGATGGTTTGCGCGCCAATATACAAAGCCGTGAAATCTCGGGTGACTTGCAATGGTTGAATCAAAACAACGGAAAACTGATTGCCCATTTAACAAATTTAACCATTCCTGATGCATCGCCAGCTCGAATGACGGCAGCAACGTCAAACACAACCGAGGCTAATCCCGACAACGCAGTAAAGCTCAATCAAATCTATCCTGCACTTGATATTACTGCGGATAGTTTTGAGTTCAATAAGAAAAAAATGGGCGCCTTAGCCTTAGTTGCATTTCCACAGGAAGACAACTGGAGCATACAAAAATTTAAATTGATTAATCCAGAAAGTACAATCAGTGCAGATGGAATATGGAATAAATGGGTACGTAACCCTAATACACGTTTTAACATCAATTGGGACATCAAAAATCTAGGTAAAACACTGGCACGTTTCGGCTATCCAGACACCATTAAAGGCGGCTCTGGTGAATTGATCGGCCAACTAAACTGGGCAGGCAGTCCTCACGAATTTGACACTATTGCACTTAATGGTAGCCTTCAATTCGATATGCGCAAGGGTGAAATTTTAAAAGTACAGCCAGGCGTAGGCAGACTATTAGGCCTACTAAGCTTGCAAAGCTTGCCAAGACGATTGACATTAGATTTCAGGGATTTATTCAGCAATGGCTTTGCTTTTGATAAAATTAGCGCAACGGTAAAGATTGACCGTGGCGTGATGCGCAGCGACAATTTTTCCATGACTGGTCCTGCTGCTGATGTTGAGATTAAAGGTGAAACAAATCTGCAAAAAGAAACACAGCAACTATTTGTCAAGGTAATGCCCCATATCAGCGATAGCGTTTCTTTAGCTGCGCTGGCAGGTGGGCCATTAGTAGGGGCTGTTGCATTTTTAGCGCAAAAAATATTGAAAGACCCTTTAAATAAAATTGCCTCAACAGAATATGAGATTGCTGGTACTTGGGATAACCCGTACGAAGTAAAAGCAACGGATAATAATCAAGAAAAGAACAATGCATCGCCATTAAACTAACCATAACGACTTACAAATAATTAATATTAAAGCATTCACCTCGCAAAAATTGGATCACTTATGGCTATTACCTCACGCTTAAAAACCACTAAATCTAAACTACTTAATCAAGATGATAACAAAGGCATTATAAAAGTTGCTGCCATACAAATGGCCTCTGGCCCCTACGTAAGCGCTAACCTTAGCGAGGCAGAGCGCCTCATTGAAATTGCTGTGAACCAAGGTGCTAAGCTAGTTGTGCTGCCTGAATACTTTGCAATCATGGGGTTAAAGGAAATAGATAAAGTCGCTGTGCGTGAAGAAGATGGCAAGGGTCCGATTCAAAACTTTCTGAGCAAAACTGCAAAAAAACATAAAATCTGGTTAATAGGTGGATCTGTTCCATTAGTGAGTAACTTTCCTAATAAAGTACGCAACAGCTGCCTAGTGTATGACGACAAAGGTAAGCAAGTAGCGCGTTACGATAAAATTCATTTATTTGGCTTGGACTTGGGTAACGAGCATTATCATGAAGAAAAGACTATAGAAGCAGGCGATACTGTTAAAGTCGTTGAAACGCAATTTGGTAAGATTGGTTTGTCAATTTGCTATGATTTACGCTTTCCTGAGCTTTATCGCGCCATGGGAGAAGTAGATATGATTGTCATACCATCCGCATTTACTGAAACTACAGGTAAAGCGCACTGGGAAAGCTTGATACGCGCACGCGCTATTGAAAACTTGAGCTATGTCGTTGCCGCCGCACAAGGTGGTTACCATTTATCTGGTCGTGAGACGCATGGCAATAGTATGATTGTTGACCCATGGGGCGTGATTTTAGATCGTTTACCTCGTGGTTCCGGGGTTGTTATTGCAACAATGAACCCCAAGTATCAAGCTAGCTTAAGAGAAAGTTTACCGGCACTTAAACACAGGACAATTAAGATTAAAGCGAACTAAGATTAAGCCTAACTAAGATTTCAGCTTAAATAGCCCAACTATCATAAAGCCAGCAACCTAATATACAAATATTAGTCCTAATTAAAATTCCATAATTTACTTAGCAAGCTGATTTAGCTTTAATGATATATTTAATTAATCAAAAGTTACCCTGTAATAAATTTAACTAGGTCATTTAATACCCTATGAAACCTCAAGAAATACCTACCGGCTCTAGTCCAATCCTAGGTTCGCATTTTGATGCTGCCACTGAAGCGCTGCTAGCACCTGCCAGTTTAGATGTGGCCAAACTGCAAAATGTGCTGGGCGATATGATGTCGCACAAAATTGATTATGCTGATTTGTATTTTCAATATAGCCGCAGTGAGAGTTGGGGGCTAGAAGAAGGCCAAGTTAAATCCGGCAATTTCTCTATTGACCAAGGTGTAGGCGTGCGTGCAGTAAGTGGAGAGAAAACCGCATTTGCCTATTCTGACGATATTAATCTAGGCGCATTACTAGAAGCGGCAAAAGCAACTAAAGCCATATCAAGTTTTGGTCACGAACAAACGTCAACTAGCCAAATAATTAAGCGCCAGGCATCGCAGCTTTATCTGCCTCAAGACCCTATTGCCTCACTTTCTGCCGATGCTAAAGTGAGGTTACTTGAGCGTTTGGAATCTATTGCTAGAAAAATCGACCCACGCATCACACAAGTTACCGCATCTATTGCTGGTGAGTATGAAGTCATTATGGTGGCGCGTCACGATGGTGTGATGGCAGCCGATGTACGCCCATTGGTACGCTTGGGCATTAACGTAATTGCAGAAAGCAATGGTCGCCGTGAGCAGGGTTCAGCAGGCGGTGGCGGTCGTTTTGATTACAGCTATTTCACAGATGAAATTTTGCATGAATACGCCCAAAAGGCTGTGCATCAAGCGCTGGTCAACTTAGACGCTCGCCCTGCCCCCGCTGGCAGCATGACTGTAGTATTAGGCGCTGGCTGGCCTGGTATTTTATTACACGAAGCGATTGGTCACGGTTTAGAAGGTGACTTTAACCGCAAAGGCAGTTCAGCATTCAGCAATATGATAGGCCAGCAAGTGGCGGCAAAAGGCATCACCATCGTCGATGACGGTACGATTGCTGATCGTCGCGGTTCATTGA
>JANOHT010000031.1:0-7295 GCA_031406605.1 Methylotenera sp.
TATACCGTGAATGTCTATTCGGTAAAAGATAACAACGCCTATCAGCAATTAGGCTCGGTTTCAGTCAAAGTACAGGAATTCTTACCAGACCGCATGAAGGTTAAAGCGCTATTTGCAAAAGATACCACTTTGTACCCAGAAAACAATGAAGGCTGGCTGAATCCTAAAGACCTGAAAGCTAATATCAATGTGCAGAATCTGTTTGGCACTGCTGCAGAAAACCGTCGCGTCACTGCGACACTCACGCTGAGCCCTGCTTACCCTGCGTTTAGTGCTTATAAAGACTTTGTGTTTTACGATCCACTACGTGCAAAAGAAGGCTACTCCGAAAAACTAAGCGAAACCACCACTAACAGTGAAGGCGTGGCTGAGTTTAAATTAGGTTTAGAAAAATATACTAAAGCAACCTACAGACTCAACATCGTTGCGCAAGCTTACGAAGCTGGTAGCGGACGTAGCGTATCTGCAGAAGCGGCAACGTTAATTTCAGAATCCCCTTATCTGGTCGGCTTCAAAAGCGATGGCGATTTGAACTACGTTTCTAAAACCAGCAAACGTGATGTGAATTTAATTGCAGTCAATTCAACTCTGCAAAAAGTAACCGCAGATGGTTTGAGTTTGAATTTAATCGAACGTAAATACGTGTCGGTGCTGACCAAGCAAAATAATGGCACGTTCAAATATGAATCGCGCAAAAAAGAAGTGTTGGTAAAAGAAACGCCATACAGCATTAAAACCGCTGGCAATCGTTTAAATCTGGCCACTGAAACGCCAGGCGACTTTGCTTACGTACTTAAAAATAAAGAGGGATTAGAACTTAACCGCGTGGAGTACAGTGTGGCAGGTCTAGGTAATGTAAGCCGCTCACTAGAACGCAATGCTGAGCTGCAACTGGTGCTGGATAAAAAAGACTATGAGCCTGGGCAGGAAATCAGCGTCAGCATTCGTGCGCCCTATACCGGCGCAGGCTTGATTACGATTGAGCGCGATAAAGTCTATGCGCAACAATGGTTCAAGGTCAACACTCAAGCATCAGTACAAAAAATCAAGCTGCCGGCAGACTTTGAAGGGAATGGTTATGTCAGCGTACAATTTGTACGCGACCCGAGCTCAGATGAAATCTTCACTAGCCCGCTGTCTTATGGCGTAGTGCCATTTGCAACCAGCTTGGCGCAACGGACTAACGCACTAAAACTGACCTCACCTAGTTTAATCAAGCCTGGCCAAGTGCTTAAAATGAAGCTAGAAGCCAGCAAGTCTGGGCGTGCCATAGTATTTGCGGTTGATGAAGGTATCCTACAAGTCGCAAGGTATCAAAACCCTGACGCTTTAGGCTTTTTCTTCCAAAAACGTCAGCTCGAAGTATCGACCAGCCAGATTCTTGACATGATATTGCCGGAGTTCAAAAAAGTCATGGCGGCCACAGCACCAGGCGGTGATGCCGACGGCGCGCTTGGCAAACATCTAAATCCATTCAAACGAAAAACCGATAAACCGGCAGTGTATTGGTCTGGCATTGTGGATGTGACTGGTACAAAAGAGTTTAGCTATACCGTGCCCGACACCTTTAATGGTAAATTACGTTTACTAGCCGTGATGGTGAGCGATGACAGCATAGGTACTACAACCAGCGCGGCTACCGTGCGAGGTGACTTTGTATTATCACCCAACGCACCTCTTACAGTAACGCCAGGCGATACGTTTGACGTAAGTGTAGGCGTGGCTAATAACGTGCAAGGCTCTGGTAAAGATGCCGCGGTGACACTGAATTTAGTAGCATCACCTGCATTTGAATTAGTGGGTAGTGCAAAACAAACGCTAAAAATTAGTGAAATGCGCGAAGGCTCTGCACTTTACAAACTCAAAGTAAAAGAAGGGAACGAACCTAAAAACGGGGCGAAATTAGGCTCTGCTCGACTTGAGTTTACGGCGAATATCGGTGCTAAATCTGCCAAATTAGGCACAGAAATCAGCGTGCGCCCTGCAACACCTCATCTCACCATTGTGCAAACAGGCAGCTTTAAAGGTGATTCCCAAGTCATTGTTAAACGTAATATGTTTGCAGAATATCGCAAACTGCAAGCCAGCGTTTCACCATTACCTTTAGTGGCGGCAGGTGGTTTATTAGATTACTTGAGCAACTATGAGCACAGTTGTACCGAGCAATTGGTGAGTCAGGTATTGCCACTCATCGTGTTGAAAAAGCGTCCGGAATTACTGGCTACCACCGCTAGCAAACCTGCTGGATTTGAAAGTGCGCTCAGCGTATTGCGCTCACGTCAAAATGCTGAAGGTGGTTTTGGCTTATGGGATGCCAGCGTGCAGGCAGATGAGTTTGCCAGCGTTTACGCTGTGCATATGTTGCTGGAAGCACGCGATCACGCTAACGCAGGTGAGGCAGTCCCTGCCGACATGCTAAAACGCGGCTTAGATTACCTGCAACAACTGGCGGCAAGTCCAGCCAACAACCTGGATGGTGTGCGCGTACGTGCTTACGCAAGCTACTTGCTGACACGCGAAGGCATTGTGACCACTCCCATGTTAACGAGTTTACGCAGTACATTAGATGCTAAAGCGTTAACTGATAGCAGCTTTAAAGAATGGCGTTCAGACTTAAGCGCGGCTTATCTAGCTGCTAGCTACCAGTTACTGCAACAGCATCAACTGGCAAATGAGCTCATGACCAAGCCACTAAAATTGCTCATAAGCAGCAGCCAAAAAGCGATGTACGGACATTATTATTATGATGATGTGGTTAGAAACGCCCAAACGCTTTATTTAGTTTCACGCCACTTTCCTGACCGCGTAAAGGCGGTGAACGCAGTTGCCTTAAGCAACATTATGCAGCCAATTTCTGAGGGGCGTTTTAACACGCTATCATCGTCTTATGCACTGCTTGGTTTTGACGCGTATGCAAATGTAGCGGGCGTAAAAGTAGCGGCGCAAATGGGCATTAGTGCGATTGATAATCAAGGCAAAATCACCGCGCTTAAATTGCCGCAAAACATCGCGCCATTGGTGAATTTTGCACCGAACACCTCACGCCTAAAACTGCAAGGACCAAGCGACTTGCCTTTATTCTATGCGGTGACGGAATCAGGCTTTGACGTAAAAGCCCCAACGACTGAGCTTAAACAGGGCATGGAAATTATCCGCGAATATACGGATGATAAAGGCGTTACACTTAAATCCATCAACATGGGCGATGAAGTTACCGTGCATATTAAAATTCGCTCAATTGACGGTAATGTAGACGATGTCGCCATTGTAGATTTGTTGCCGGGCGGCTTTGAACCTGTGCTGCAGGCTGAAGCCAATGTTACCGAAACGGCCATTCAAGAAGGTTACGATGGCGATTACAATAACTCGCAAGCAACCAGCTGGACTAGCCCACTTGGCATCGGCGGTGGATGGCAACCCACTTACGCTGACATTCGCGAAGATCGTGTCGTGTTTTATGGTGCGGTAACCGACACCATTACCGAGTTTACCTACAAAATCAAAGCAAGCAATAGCGGTCAATTTGTAGTGCCGCCCGCTTATGCAGAATCTATGTATAACAGATTGCTACAAGCGCGCTCTAAACCTAGCGCAATGACTGTAGAACGAATTAAATAAAAACACTATAACTCTCGTCATACCAGCGAAGGCTGGTATCCAGTCAATGCGAATAATGGCGAATTTTGGCACTTTAAATTGAAATACCGTTGATAAAAAGATAGCCCTTGTTAAAAACCACACCGCCTAAAATTAAGAAATTATGGCGCTATTCCAAGCATAGTCTAATTTTTATCGCACTAATTTTAGTATCTTTAATTGCACTCAGGCTTTACCCCAAGCCCGCCCTAGCCGATTTAATTCCTCATTCCACTGCCATTTATGCGGCAGATGAAACACTATTGCGCATCACCCTTGCGCAAGATGCACAATACCAACTTTGGGTGCCGCTTGAAGACATTAACCCCAACGCAGCTGAAGCCGCTAAACTCTATGAAGACCGCTATTTTGACTGGCATTTTGGCGTTAACCCCATTGCACTGGTGCGTGGCATGTTGCGCACTTATTCTGGCAATGCGCGCCAAGGTGCTTCAACCATTACCATGCAGTTAGCACGCAGTTTATATGGTATTGATTCACGTAGTGTGGGTGGGAAATTCAAGCAAATTTTAGCCGCGCTATGGCTAGAGTCTGGCTATTCCAAGCATGATATTTTGGAGGCCTATTTAAATATTGCACCTTATGGTGGCAATATCAAAGGCATTGCGACTGCAAGTTTGGTGTACTTTAATAAACCTGCAAGCCAGCTCAATTTGCCCGAGGCGATCACACTGGCAGTGATTCCGCAAAACCCCAATAAACGATTTAACTTAACTAAACAAAACTCTCTACTTAGCCGAGCTAGGCAGCGCCTCTGGCAAAACTGGCTTGCAAAACATCCACAAGATGCGCAATACAATGCAGACATGGCGCTACCTGCTATGTCCTTAAATGCTTTGTCTTTAAACACCATTTCCTTAAATACAGGGCAAAATAAAACCAAACTTAATCTACCTTTTTTAGCACCTCACTTTACCGATGCCCTACTTTCAAGCAATCCGCAATCTGCCATTCACACGGGCTTAAATATTCATGCGCAGGCTACTTTGCAACGCATGATTAATCGTTACATTGAAAATAACAGACACTTAGGCATTCACAACGTAAGCGCGATGTTATTTGATGCCAAAACCATGCAAGTCAAAGCCTTAGTTGGCTCAGTCGATTATTTCAATACTGCAATTGATGGGCAAGTAAATGGCACTTCTGCAAAACGCTCACCCGGTTCCACACTTAAACCATTTATTTATGGCTTAGCTTTAGATCAAAGTATGATTCACCCAGCCAGCATATTAAAAGACGCACCCACCAGTTTTGGCCCATATAGCCCAGAGAATTTTGACGGGCGTTTTATAGGCCCGGTCACTGCTGCGGATGCGCTTATCCGCTCACGCAACGTACCTGCAGTGAGTTTAGCGGCTAAACTCAACAAACCAAGCTTATATGATTTTTTAAATAATGCGGGAGTGAGTAAGCTAAAAAGTGAATCACATTATGGTCTGGCATTAGCGCTAGGCGGTGGTGAACTCACCATGGAAGAGTTAGTCAGTTTGTACGCAATGCTGGCTAATCATGGACGGTTTAAACCATTTAGTTTAGTGCGCGATAATGAGCCTAGCTTTACATTGCTCAGCCAAGAGGCAGCTTTCATCACGCTAGACATGCTACGACAAAATCCGCGCCCTGATACTAACGAACCTGATACACATCACACTGCCTGGAAAACCGGCACCTCATGGGGCTTTCATGACGCGTGGACCGTCGGCGTCAGTGGCAATAATGTATTAGCCATCTGGATAGGTAATTTTGATGGGAAATCCAACCCATCATTCATCGGCATTAAAACCGCCGCACCATTATTCTTTCAGATTTTAGATAGCCTGCGACATCAACGTTTACTGAGCCCGCAAACTGAGCTAGAAGCCATGCCGCCACGCACCCTGACCAAGGTAAAAGTCTGTACTGCAAGCGGAGACTTACCCAATCAATATTGCAAAAATCTCAGTGAAACTTGGTTCATCCCAGGAAAATCACCAATTAAAGTCAGCACCCTGCATCGCCCTGTCTATTTTGACAACACAACTAATCAAGCCATGTGCCGACCTAACGAAAATACAAGAGAAGAAATCATCGAATTTTGGGATTCAGACATGCTGCGCTTATTCCGTGAGGCAGGTATGCCAAGACGCATACCGCCAACATTGCCATCAGAATGTAGCAATACAAAAAGCCAAACTAATGCAGAAGCACCGCAAATCACCTCGCCCTTACGAGGCGTTACCTACACCATTCGGTTATCAAAACCAGAAACTATTCTACTCAAAGCAAAAAACAGTAACCAAAGTGTAGTCTATTGGTTTGCAAACAATGACTTTGTCGCAAAAAGTGCAGCGGGTGCTAGTGTAGCCTGGGCGCCTCCACAAACTGGGCATTATGTATTACGCGCAGTTCATGAAAATGGACAAGCAGATAGCCGTGAGCTACAGGTTGAGTTTGTACCCTGATTAAGAACTTAATTTATAAACCTTAACGATAGTGTGATGAAAGTTAACTATCGCACAGACAACATAATTTAAAAGCGATACTTTAGTTTAGTTGAATTGAAACTATATTAACTCATCAAAATTCATAGGATATTAAATTGCTAAGTGACAACAAGACAACCAAGTCTTTATCAAAAGTACTAAAACAAAGTGAGCAAGTAAAAGACGCTGTCAAAGAATGTGCGGATGACTTATCTGTGGTTAATGTAATTCTAAAGCAAGAACTCGCTATCGAAAACCCATTGCCATCTGTTAAAAATGCTATTCAAAAAAACGAGACGGTAGAAGATAAAGTACAAGAAGCTGTGGAACAGCTCTCGCTAGTGAATCAAGCCTTAAAATTGGAGATTAAAGAACGAGAGATACTTGAAGAGCAATTGGTGCTTGTTCAAGCGCAAGAAGAGGCATTTAGTCATGCTGCATTGCATGATGATTTAACTGGTCTCCCAAGCCGCGCACTCTTTAATGACAGGCTTGAACACGGATTAGATCAGGCAAAGCGGCATGGTTGGATGTTAGCAATCATGTTTTTGGATTTAGATGGCTTCAAAAGTATTAATGATTCGTATGGCCATGATGTAGGCGACATTGTTTTACAAACAACTGCGCAAAGACTAATAAACAATATGCGTGCAGATGACACAGTGAGTCGTCATGGTGGAGATGAGTTTTTGTATTTATTAATGGAAGTGCAAAATAAAAATGATATTGTCACCATTGCAAAAAAAATCATTAGTGCAATCAAAGTGCCATGCAAAATTGGAGACCTGAACCTAATTGTTCAATCCAGTATCGGGATTTCAGTTTTTCCTAACAACGGCAATACGGCAGAGGTGCTGATTAAGAGCGCTGACAAAGCGATGTATGAGGCTAAACTAAATAAATTGGGCTATTCGTTTGCTCCCTAAAGGCCTCTTGGATTAAAGTAGTACAGTAATGAACTTACTTTAATAGTTTAGCTGATGCCACATAAGTCAATATGGAGTTATTAACTGCATAAAAATTGGTACTCCTAGGGGGTGTAAATAATTTTGTGTAAACGTCATTTTGCAGGAAACTGCTATTTTCAGAAATGGATAAAAAATGACCTTACCCAAAGCTTTACCTAACGATTTAATTGATAGTTTATTAGCCAACTATAAAAAGCCAGAAGAC
>JANOHT010000011.1:0-16931 GCA_031406605.1 Methylotenera sp.
CATGCCCGGCACAAAAATGCGGCAGGCATATACACCTAAGTGCTCAAAGTCGGCGATATACATATCATGACCACTGCCATGAATGGTATTGACGCACCATTTGTAATCTTCTTCTGTCGTTGTACCAAAGTTCCAATCCACAAATTCATAGTCTGGTGTGCTGCGTAAAAAGTCCCAACTAATCACGCCACTGGAATCCACAAAATGGATTTCTAGGTTTTGTGAATCAGCGATTTCTTCCATATCAAAACCAGGTGCAACAAAGCCTTTTAGGCTATCCATCGCACGGCCTTGTAGTAGCTCAGTCAGTGCGCGTTCTAGTGCGACCTCAAAGCGCGGATGCGCACCAAAACTGGCAAAGCAGCCTTGATCTTCCGGATGTAATAACGTGACATTCATCACCGGGTATTTGCCGCCTAGCGAGGCGTCTTTTACCAAGATGCCATAACCGGCAGCGCGCAAACCTTTAATGCCAGCAGCAATGCGTGGATAGCGATTAAGCACGGCTTCAGGTACGTCCGGCAGGCAAATGCCTTCGCGGATGATCTTGTATTTAATATCACGCTCAAAAATCTCTGCCAATGCCTGGGTCCTTGCTTCCATCAGGGTATTGCCGGCGCTCATGCCGTTGCTCACATATAAATTGCCGATGAGGTTGACAGGGAACAACACGGTTTTATTGTCACGCAAACGTGTGTATGGAATGGCGCAAATGCCGCGTTCTGCATTGCCGGAATTCAAATCTATGAGTTGGCTGGCTAAAGTAGTGCCTTCTGGGTTGTAAAACTTTTGCAATTCTGGCGTTAATAGCTCTTTTGGCCATTTGTTGCCCTTTAGCGGAAACCACTTCTCATTTGGATAATGCACAAAGTCTTTATTGGCGATTTTTTCACCTAAATAAAAATGCGTCCAAAAATAATTAGTACTCAAACGTTCAAAATATTCACCTAGCGCACTGGCACGGGCGGCAAGCTCTGAAGCGCCCTTACCATTGGTAAAAAGTCGTGGGCAATCACGGTCAATCACATGCACAGACCAAATATTTTCAATCTCATTCAGCCATGATTTCTCTTCCACATGAATATTCAGGGCTAATAACTTGCCTTGTAATGTGCTGATAGAGGATTCTAGCGAAGCGTCTTTGCTGGGGATGAATGTTCCTGCAGTATTTGAAGCAGATGTTGTGGACATGATGAAAGCACTTAAAAGAAAGGCGAACAGAATATCATGCTTAACACATTGATTTGGTGTAATTTTAGTTAGTCACAGCGCGTGGTGACGTTACATAACGCGAATTTATACCGAAACAAACCACCTAAATAAAACAGTTTGGCATTTGGGGTAAAAATATTTTTGATGCAGCTGACTTTTGGCTATTAATTTTTAAGACGTAGTTTAAGCTGCATGAGGGCTATGCTATTAACGGCTTTAGTGCCACCCCCATGCAGTGCGAGTTACTTTTTGTTACCCATCACGAGTAGAAGTCCACCGATGACAATAGCCCCAACGCCAGCCCACACGGGTACGTTGATAGTTTTTTGTTCTTTGACAGAGAGTTCGATTGGGCCAATTTTAACTTGGGTTGTGTCTTTGGTATAACTAAAGCCTCCATAGAGCAGACCTAGTGAACCAGCTACGATGAGTAATACTGCAACGATTTTAGTAGTGTTCATGATTTTTCTCTATTGTATGATTGCGATGATCGAGTGCAATTTACTTGGTAAGGTAACGATATTACACGGTGTGGAATACACTATATCATGACTGACGTACCTAGCTAGTCATGTCAAAAAAGATGCCCAATTATAGGCAATGCGGCAATATGTATTGACATCGTTTTGCATCTAGCTATTTTAAGTAAGGTTTAATTAATCACCTCGAATTTAGTTAATTCTAATTAGTTTACTAAATCAATGCTGATTTATTGTGGCACATATATACGTGCTTACTCATGAATAACACTATATTGCGATGCAGCTAAAGTTGTTAAACTCTGACTTATGTTAAATTTCCATTTTCAACGTCTTAGTTTGCGTGTTCGCCTAAATCTGCTGATTACTGCGTTGCTGTTGCTGTTTATGCTTGCCGTGGGTTATGTAATTCTTAAGGGAACTAAAGCCTCGATTCAAGAGGGCGTTGAAGCGTCTACGCGGGTGACTACACAGTTGTTGGATACTGTGGTGGTGAGTTCTATTCAAAACCCACAATGGGGTTATACGCATGATGTGTTGCGGCGTTTTCTAGAGTCACTCGGCCATGTGCGTGGTAATGAAATTAGGTTATTTAGCATTAGTGGTGCGATGATTTATCAATCTCCACCTTCTAAATACCGTGCTGATGAAAATCCACCACAATGGTTTATTAAGCTACTTGATCCACATGAAAAATCAATCACACGTTTTATTCGCTTTGGTAAATTAGAGATTATTCCTAATCCAGCAGGCGCTATTCGTGAGGCTTGGAGAAAGGTTAGTTATTTGTTTTGGATAGGTTTGACCTTTTTTGTCACGTTAAATACGATTGTTTATTGGATGCTGGGGCACTGGTTACGACCTCTACAGCCGATGTTGAGAGCGATCAACAAAATGGAGCGTGGTGATTTAACTACACGCTTACCAAAATTTAATTTGCCAGAATTCGAACGTATCGGGCATAGCTTGAATCGCATGGCTGAATCACTCACTGCAGAACGTCAATTAGAAGAAAATCGGCAACTTACTCACGTCATTCAAAAGCATATTGAGGATGAGCGTCGAAGTTTAGCTAGAGAATTGCATGATGAATTAGGTCAATATGTGACAGCGATTAAAACTTTTGCCGTTGGCATTGCTAATAAAACCAAAGCGAGTGGCGCTAGTCCTGGAATGCCCGATATTGCCGCGAATGCGCAAGTGATTGTCTCTGCTGCAAATCAAATATACGATGGTATGCATAACATCATTCGGCAACTACGACCAGGTTCCTTAGATAATCTGGGGTTAGCTGAAACCTTGAAAGATGTAGTGAGTAGTTATCAATCACAGCATCCTCAAATTGATATGAATTTGAAATTAAATGGTGATTTACAAGGCTTGGGTGAAACTGTCAGCATTAATTTGTATCGAATAGTGCAGGAGTCGTTGAACAACGCACTTAAATATGCCGAAGCAACAACGATTTCGATTGAACTAACTAAAACAAAAGCAGGTGAATTGCAGTTGATTATTCAAGACAATGGGCTTGGCATGGATGTTGACGAGGTTGACCAAACACGCCACTTTGGATTGCTTGGCATGCGAGAGCGTGCGCAGGCCTTGCATGGTAGTTTTAGGGTAGATTCTACGCTGAAGCAAGGCACTAGCATTTATATCAACATACCTAGCCAGCCTTTGAGTAATTAAACAATTTACTAAATTATTAATCATATAACATGCCATTTAATAACACCCAGCAATGGGGGAGAACGCAACATGAGTCAAATTAACGTCATGCTAGTCGATGACCATGCCGTGGTGCGCATGGGTTTTAAGATGTTGCTTGAGGAGAGCGATAACGATATTAAGGTGATTGCAGAAGCAGAGAGTGGTGAAATTGCCATCACCCGTTACATGGAATATAAACCGAATGTGGTGGTAATGGATATCACAATGCCAGGGATTGGCGGTTTGGAAGCGATTGAGCGAATTTTAGCTAAAGATAGCTCAGCTAAGATTTTAGTATTGTCTGCGCATGAAGATTCAGTGCATCCTAAACGGGTACTTAATGCAGGCGCGATGGGTTATCTGACTAAGCGCAGTGCGGCGGAAGAGCTCATTAAGGCGATTAGAACCGTAGCGACAGGTAAAAAATATTTAGAGGCGAGCGTGGCACAGCAAATGGCGATACAGCAGTTATCTGGTGATCAGAACCCTGTAGACGTGTTATCGGCACGTGAGTTTGAGGTGTTTATGTCATTGGCAAAAGGTAAAACCACCAATGAAATTGCCGAAACCTTGTTTTTAAGTCCACGTACTGTTGGCACTCATTTGTATAACATTAAACAAAAACTTAATGCCAATAATTCAGCAGAAATTGCGCTGATTGCAATGCGTAGTGGGTTAATTGATCCTTAATTCCAAGCACTTTATTTTTTGAGCACGTGAGTTCTAAGAACTTGAACCAAAGCTTTTAATTCAAAACATAACGCGCCATATTAAACGCTCCCTTGTTAGATAATTCTACCAAGGCTTTTTCGCCACTGTGCATTTTGCCTATTTCTGGAGGAATTAAAAACATAATGGGTTGTGGTTTGCTATTCACCGGCTTTTCATCGGATTGAAGATTGTTTAATTCCTTATTGTCAGTTACGCCAACCGCAATTTGCCATTTTTGCCATTCTGTTTTAGGTGGCACGTTCGTAGAGCCTTCAATTCTTGCTTTTTCAAGAACGCTTTGTTTTTCATCTCCTGCTAGTAAATTCCATACCTCCACTTGCACAAGTTTGGTTTCCTGCAGGCTAGGTTGGGCTGAATCTTCATCAAGCGATTTTTCAGGTAAAGGCTCAGTTTGTAACGGCATGTTTTCAAATGCCGCATTCACAAAGGCAATCTGGTAAGGGTCGGGCGGCGTATCTTTAAGTGGCATTTTTTCTGTAGCAAGTTTGTCTTCTCGCTCTTTAGCATCTATTGCTGCCGCAGTGGCTTTGTCTGCGCCTTGAATAAATATTGAGCGTACCAGTTGCTGAGCCATACTCCCACCAAAGCAACCCACTAAAGATCCGCAGAGCGCAGAAGTGATGACTACAATCCTCAGTTGTTTTAAAGCTAAATCTGTCATTACGCAGTGTCTTGCCATGATCGATTAAGTGCTACGTTTTTAACGTCGAGAGATTAGGTTACTGCTGAACAATCTGATTGTCTAGCAGTATTTTTGTTAAGTGTTTGTTATGAATAGATTTTTATATATTTTATGGCTTGTATTTTTATACCTTGTAAATACAATTTTGAGCGGCCGTTTTAAGGTTATCTTGAAGTGCGCACACTAATGATACCGCTGAGAATAATTAAGCCAATTGCCAGCCATGCATCTACACTCAAATGTTCATGCCACCAAAGTACGCCAAATAGGCTAGCCAGAAGCACCGTGACATAAGCTAAGCTTGCAACAACTAGGGTATTGCCAGTGCGGTAAGCGCGCGTCATTGCCAATTGTGCGATAGTGGCAGAAATGCCTAGGCCCAACAATACAGGTAAATCTTGCCATGTTATTGAATGAAAACTGTCAAAAAACATCCATAGGGCTGCGCCTATGGTCGATACTAGTGTGAAATAAAATACTGTTCGCCAGTCAGGTTCATTTACTTTGCCCAATTGCTTTACGTGCATGTAGGCGAACGCCGCGCCTATGCCTGAAAGTAAACCTAAGCTGCCAGCCAACCAGTCAGCGCTGGTAAGGGTAGGTTTAAGGAGCAAGCTCACACCAATAAAACCTATCACCAGCCCAACAAACAAGGTCTTTCTAGGTTTTTCGTGTAAAAAAAGTGGTGAGAGTACTGCTAAAAATAAGGGCGAGGTATAGTTAAGTGTAATTGCAGTGGCTAAAGGCAAATGCGCGATGGCATAAAAAAATAGCACCAACGAAGAAAATCCAACCACTGCGCGCGACATTTGTTTAAACATGACTGGCGTTGCTAGCGGCAGTTTTTTAGCATGGATATAAAACCAAATAGTGATGAGTCCAAAAAGCGAACGATAAAACACTAGCTCACCACTGCTGTATTTCTGGGCGCCTACTTTAACAAGTGTACCCATAATAGCAAAGCCAAGCGCGGCGACCAGCATCCATAAACTCCCCAGATGAGGTAAAGAAAAGTTAGCTAGCCTTAATTGTAGGTATTTCATGCATAGACATGTTACATGAAAGTATCAAATAAATGCCTCAGACAGTGGGCATAAATCCTTGTAGTTGGTTGCGATACCAGCGATGGAAATGTTCTAAACCGCTTTCCATTGGGTGTTGATATGGCCCACGTTGGTCAATCCCTTGTGCAAATAAAGCGCGTCGTCCATCGTGCATCCGTTGGCATATCTCTTCGTCTTCAACTGCGGTTTCAAAATAAGCAGCTTGTTGCGCGGCAACAAACTCACGCTCAAATAATGCAATGTCTTTAGGGTAATAGAACTCAGTGACATTGCTGCAGTGGTTCACATCGGTGGGGATCAGATGTGAAACTACCAGCACATTGGGATACCATTCCACCATTAAAAATGGGTAGTAAGCTAACCAGATGGCGCCATGTTTTGGTGATTGGTTAGCCGATAGATTTTTAGTATGTTGCAAGGTGGTTTGATGCCACTTTTGGTACACAGGCGCATTATTTTTAACCTCGCGTTGCTTAAACCCCACAGTTTGCGCACTAAAATGTTCACCAAAATTCCATGTTAAGTTGCTACAGTCTACATATTGATTCAAGCCAGGGTGAAATGGCCCCACATGATAGTCTTCCAGATAGGCTTCAATAAAGGTTTTCCAGTTAAAGTTGTAATGCTCAACTTTAATACTATCAAACTGATAGTCAGTAAAATCAAAGTCTTGTGTACATCCTAGCTTAGCCAACTCTTGTGCAACATTGCGTTTTCCATCAAACAACAAACCTTGCCAATTTTGTAATGGCGTATGTTCTAAATGCAAACAAGGGTTTTCGTCAAAATGTGGCGCAGCCAGCAGTTTCCCCTGAAAATCGTATGTCCAGCGATGCAGCGGACACACGATACTTTTTTTGCTACCTGAGCCCTTAAGCATAATGGCTTGCCTATGCCGGCAAATATTGCTTAATACACTAATGCCATTTTTATTATGAACCAGTACTTTGGCTTCGTCACTCCAATCCAGCACATGGTAATCACCTACATGAGGTAACATTAATTCATGCCCTAAATAGCTGGGGGTAGTAGCAAATAAATGTCTTTCTTCTAGCATGTAGATATTTGGATCTACATACCAAGCCACAGGTAGTTGAGGATGTGTAGACTGAGCAAAAATAGAGGTGACAGCTGCCATATTAATCGCGCGGCAATTAAAATAAAAGGCTGCGATTTTTGCTTAAAATACACTTTTTTTCAAGTATTAGTTTTTATGCGTCACTGCTTGTGAATTTATTTTTTCGCAACAATTCATTAAGACATTAAGAATGTTATTGCAAATATTGCCAAGATAGCACTAAGAGGGCTTACTATCCTTTTCAATAACTTGCCAATTTTGGGGTTTTCAGCTAATCTCACGATTAGTAATCGCTTGAAAAAATTACAGAAAATCATAATAAAACTACTCGTAATAATCTTAAGGAGATGCACCGCATGAAAAATCCGTTAGATTCAGTTTCAGGAACAATAGTCGCAGGCCTAGTGCTTACGCTGGTGTTGTATTTAATTGTTAAAAACGTGTTAGTGGGAGCATAGATGATGGAATTTTTACCGGGAATAGCGCGTTGGCTGCACATTGTGGCAGGCATTACATGGATTGGTTTACTGTACTACTTTAACTTAGTGCAAGTGCCTGCATTGAAAGATGCTGCAGCAGACGGAACGGCGATAGGTATCACCAAGCACGTGGCACCTCGTGCATTATTGTGGTTTCGTTGGGCGGCGGTGGCAACATGGGTCGCAGGTGCATGGTTGCTTGGCAAAGGCTTCGTAGATGCATTTTTATTGCGCGATGGTTACGCTGCAATTGGCGTTGGTGCTTGGTTAGGTACCATTATGTTGTTTAATGTTTGGTATTTTATATGGCCAAATCAACAAAAAATATTAGGTATGAAGCCTGCCAGCGATGAAGAAAAAGCAAAAGCTCGCCGTATTGCATTTTTAGCATCACGCACTAATGTGATGTTATCAATACCAATGTTATTTTTTATGGCAAATGGTTTATCCCACCGAGCTATCGTCGGACTTTGATTTTTAAGTAATGCTCAAATCGGCGGCATTAGCCGCCGTTTTTATTTTTTACACTAATTATTTACGTTAAATCTAAACTTGTTCGTCATAATTAGTTAAGTTTGCACCTTTATCCTATTAAGCTAAATTTTATATAAAGTTATCTATGTCAGATCATTTAATGAATACCTACATGCGTCAACCAGTGACCTTTACCAAGGGTGAAGGCGTTTGGCTATGGGATGAACACGGCGATAAATATCTAGATGCGCTCGCCGGTGTAGCGGTGAATAGTCTTGGTCATGCGCACCCTAAATTAGTGAAAGCCATTAGTGAGCAGGCAGCTAAGCTGATTCATGTATCCAATATTTACAATATTGCAGAACAGGCTGCGCTGGCAGATAAGCTGTGCGCTATTACTGGTATGGATAAAGTGTTTTTCTGCAACTCTGGCTGCGAAGCGAATGAAGCAGCCATTAAGTTAGCGCGGTTATATGGGCATAACAAAGGGATAGAAAATCCTGAAATTATTGTTATGGATAAATCTTTTCATGGTCGCACCATGGCAACGCTTTCTGCCACGGGTAATCGTAAAGTGCAAGCTGGCTTCGAGCCGCTAGTAAGTGGTTTTATCCGCGTACCTTATGATGATATCGAAGCTGTTAAACAAATCGCTTCACGCAATAACAATGTAGTAGCTATTTTGGTTGAGCCTGTACAAGGTGAGGGCGGTATTAATATTCCTAAAGATGCTGGTGCTTATTTGGAAACATTGCGTCAAATTTGCGACGAGCGTGATTGGCTGTTAATGCTCGATGAAGTGCAAACCGGCGTTGCCCGCACAGGTACTTGGTTTGCTTTTCAGCATACCGCGATTAAACCGGATGTCATGAGCCTTGCCAAAGGGTTAGGCTCAGGTGTGCCAATTGGTGCTTGTGTGGCCGCAGGTAAGGCCGCGAATGTATTTACTTATGGTAAACATGGCTCTACCTTTGGTGGTAACCCATTGGCTACCGCAGCTGGTTTGGCCACCTTGAATATTATCGAAGAAGAAGGCTTACGTGAAAATGCTGAAAATATCGGCAATTTAATTCGTGAAGGATTAAAACAGGAACTCAAAAATACCAAGGGTGTTGTGAACGTGCGTAATGCAGGTTTAATGATAGGGATAGAGTTAGATCGACCATGTGGTGAACTCGCAAAATTGGCCTTAGACGCTAAATTGTTGATTAATGTCACTGCAGATAAGGTTGTGCGTTTGCTGCCGCCGTTAGTGATGAATGAGACTGAGGCAAATGAGCTGGTGCAGCGTTTGGCCATTCTGATTAAAGCGTTCTTAAACAGCTAATTTTGACCTAACTAGCAGCTTGGGTTTGGTAACACGATCAATCAATATAAAATACATACAGTTATTAAGTAAATTAAAGATAAATAACAAAAAATTAAGCAACAAAATCAACTGCGATAAATACTAAATCGATAAACATTATGGCAATAAAACATTTTCTACAATTTAATGACTTAGATCGCGGCGAGCTCGAGTATGTTTTTGAGCGTGCTCGTTGGATCAAAAGCCAATTTAAGACCTATCAGCAATATTGGCCATTGCAAGACCGCACATTGGTCATGATTTTTGAAAAAGCCAGCACCCGCACCCGCTTGTCGTTTGAGGCAGGTATGCAACAATTGGGTGGCTCAGCGATTTATCTTAATACACGTGATTCGCAATTAGGTCGTGGTGAACCAGTAGAAGATGCTGCGCAAGTTATTTCACGTATGAGCGATATTGTGATGATTCGTACTTTTGAGCAAGAAATCATCGAACGCTTTTCGGCCAATTCTCGCGTACCAGTGATTAACGGCTTAACCAATGAGTATCACCCCTGCCAGATTTTGGCGGATATTTTTACCTTTATTGAGCATAGAGGTTCAATTCAAGGTAAAACAGTTGCGTGGATTGGTGATAGCAATAACGTATGCAATACTTGGCTGCAAGCTGCAGAAGTGCTGGATTTTAATGTGCATGTTTCTACACCACCAGGTTACGAAGTAGAACCAGAACGTGCAAACTTATACGGTAATGACCATTACGAGGAATTTTCAGATCCGATGGAAGCCGTAAAAGGTGCAGATCTGGTAACGACAGACGTGTGGACCAGCATGGGTTTTGAAGCGGAAAATGAAGAGCGCATGCGTGATTTTGCCGATTGGCAAGTGGATAATGACATGATGCGCGTTGCTGCAAAAGATGCATTATTCATGCATTGTTTGCCTGCACATCGTGGCGAAGAAGTCGCGGCTGATGTGATTGATGGGGCGCAATCAGTCGTGTGGGAAGAAGCTGAAAACCGCCTGCATGTACAAAAAGCATTGATGGAATATTTGTTACTTGGTCGTGTAAATTAGCTTGTCTGAAAAAATATTACTTGTAAACAACTAGTTAAATTAGTGGCTACTAAAAATACTTATCACATACTACCTGTGGCTGCCACTTTGGTGGGTGTCTGCATGACGGTGATTTCACTGGTGCAGCTATTACCAAAAAATGCAATATCTTCATGGACAGATAAGATTTTAGCGCTAGATGCACTCATATTCTTAGTAAGTGCATGGTTATCTTATTGGACGTTAAGGCATGAAAAACAAGCACAATATCTTGAGAGTATTGCAGATTGGTTATTTTTAACTGGTTTGAGCGTGATGGGTTTGGTCAGCGTGTTAATCGCTTTTGATTTGTTTTTGAATTAAATTGTAATATTGGTTAAATTAATAGAATTAGTTAAATTGGGAATGTTAAGCAATGAGTATTGTGAAAAAAGAAATCAAAAAAGTTGTATTAGCCTATTCAGGTGGTTTAGACACGTCAGTCATCTTGAAATGGCTGCAAGATGAGTACAAATGTGAAGTGGTGACTTTTACTGCTGACTTAGGTCAAGGTGAAGAGCTAGAGCCAGCGCGAGCTAAAGCAAAAGCTGCAGGTGTAAAAGAGATTTACATTGACGATGTACGTGAGGAATTCGTTCGCGATTTTGTATTCCCAATGTTCCGTGCGAATACGGTTTACGAAGGTGAGTACTTATTAGGTACTTCAATCGCACGACCATTAATCGCGAAACGTTTGATTGAAATTGCGGCTGAAACCAATGCGGATGCTATTTCGCATGGTGCAACCGGTAAGGGTAATGACCAAGTACGTTTTGAATTAGGTGCGTATGCCTTAAACCCAAATATACAAATCATCGCTCCGTGGCGTGAGTGGGATTTACTCAGCCGTGAAAAACTGATGGCTTATGCTGAAAAACATGGTATTCCAGTCGATATGAAGCATAAACAGGGGGGTAGTCCGTACAGTATGGATGCTAATCTGCTACATATTTCATACGAGGGTCGTCACTTAGAAAACCCAGCTGCAGAAGCCGAAGAGACTATGTGGCGTTGGACAGCTAGTCCAGAAAAAGCACCAGATGCTGCTGAGTATCTAGACATTGAATACGTGAATGGTGACCCCGTATCTCTGAATGGCGAAGCCATGAAGCCACATGAGCTATTAGCGCATTTGAATAAAATTGGCGGTAAGCACGGTATTGGTCGCTTAGATTTAGTTGAGAACCGTTATGTAGGTATGAAGTCGCGCGGTTGTTACGAAACGCCAGGTGGTACGATTATGCTTAAAGCGCATCGTGCCATTGAAAGCATCACACTAGACCGTGAAGTAGCGCACCTGAAAGATGACTTAATGCCACGCTATGCCAGCATGATTTACAACGGCTATTGGTGGAGTCCAGAGCGTATTGCACTGCAAACGCTTATTGATCATACACAAACTTCAGTGAATGGCTGGGTGCGCGTGAAGCTTTATAAAGGTAATGTGATTGTGACCGGGCGTGATAGTAAAACAAATTCACTGTTCGATTCAACGATTGCAACTTTTGAAGATGATGAAGGTGCTTACGATCAAAAAGATGCGGGTGGTTTTATTAAGTTGAATGCTTTGAGAATGCGTATCGCAGCGAATTTGAAGAACAAGAAATAAAGCAGCTCTACTCTAAGTTAGTAAAAATAGACCAATAAAAAATGCACCTAATGAGGTGCATTTTTTATTGAGGCATTTACTTTAGATTTTTGGAAAATAGTAATTGATAGGCATCGCTTTGTTAATTAAAAAATTCCAAGGCTTCTTTTCCAAAAAACCATAAAGCAGAAAAGAATGCTGTGAAATAAATCACGGTAACAATTAACCAGAAAAAAGCGATGAAGAACATGACACCGTCTTCTTCTAGTTCACCGATGCAATAAAAAAGAATCGCTAAACCTGGCAGTAAGTTGTTAAGCGGTAGCACTCCGAATGGAATTGCCATTAAGCCACCAGCCGCAAGCAATATAAAGCCACCGACTTTTTGTCCTTTTTTGCCATTTACCAATGTTAGGTAACGCGGCTTAGTGAACTTTCTGCAGAAGCCAAGTATTTTAAGGCACACGTTAACCAAAATACGCCATGTGTTTTCAGAAAACTCTATTGCACGAATACTTGCCGGTAGCACGGGGGATTCATGCCCGTGAATCAACTGCCAACCTAGTGTTGCAAAAGCAATACCACCGATAACGGTAATCGGCCCTAGCGGTAAAGGTTGTAAAAACGGCAGTACTAAAATAATGGAGATAAAGGCGTAGCCTGCTTCGTCCAGTGAATCTAGCGCCTCACCGATTGTTAAAGGTTTTGCTTTGGATTGCTCTGCAAATTGGGTAAGCGTATTAACTAGGGTGGCGTAATCGCACATGCAGTAATTGACCTTTATTCATGCTTAACCTTTTGATTGCTCATTCGGTATTTTAGTGAAAGATTCACGTTTCTGGGTAGCGCCAATATGCGCTTCACCACGTTTTTTAGCCAAAGCAACTTGCTTTTGCCGTTCGATTAAACTAGCGCGTTTTTCTTCTGAAATTTTTTCATAACAATAAGGGCATGAGATACCAGGCGTATATTGCGGGCTTTGCAGTTCAGCAGGTGAAAGCGGGTGGCGACAGGCAAAGCACTGGTCATATTCGCCCACTTCCAGATTATGCTTAACCCCTACTCGCTGGTCAAATACAAAACATTCACCTTTCCACATGCTTTCTGATTCTGGTACGGTTTCAAGGTATTTTAAAATACCGCCTTGTAAGTGAAATACTTCTTCAAAGCCTTGTTCCATCATGTATGAGGAGGCTTTTTCACAACGAATACCGCCGGTACAAAACATCGCTACTTTTTTATGTTTGGTTTTATCGAAGTGTTTGGCTACGTATGCGGGAAACTCACGAAAGGTGGTGGTTTTAGGGTCAATTGCGCCTTGGAAAGTACCAATATCCACTTCATAATCGTTGCGGGTATCAATCAAAATAACATCAGGATCAGAGATCAGCGCATTCCAGTGTTCTGGTTTTACGTAAGTGCCAACTTGCTTTGTTGGGCTAACGCCAGGCACCCCTAGTGTCACAATTTCTTTTTTAAGGCGTACTTTCATTCGATAAAACGGGTGCTCAGATGCAAAAGATTCTTTATGCTCTAAATCTGCTAAACGATTTTCAAACAATGGGTAGGTACGTAAAAAATTGAGTACCTTATAAATATCATCAGGTAATCCAGCAATGGTGCCGTTAATACCTTCTTCCGCCAGTAATAATGTGCCTTTGATGTTGTTAGCATCACAAACAGCTTGAATAGGCGCTTGAAGCACTTTGTAGTCGGGCAGGCTAACGAACTTATACAATGCAGCGGTTAAATATTGTGGTGTAGATCGCGTAGTCATATCAATATAAAGGGTGACAAAACGCTATTTTAGCACTTGTAATCACTTGTTATTAAAATGGTTATTAAATAGCTTAACAAACTGACTGCTATGACGCTGGCAGCAGAACTAAAATTTCTCCATTGCCTTGACAAGCGGCATCGCCCACAAAGCGTTGTACGCGTTGCGTTTGAATGTTGGAAAATTGTGTATTCAGTGGCGCGAAAGATTTAAACATCAAGCTTAAAAATGGCATCGTGTGAGCACCACAGTCTTGAATTGTCGCGTGTAACTGCGGTGTTTTTGCAAGTAAGAGCGTACCGCGTTGCATGTTAAAAGCCGTGTATTCTCCCACGGTACCTAGTACACCGATGGTGCCTGCAATCATTCGGCTTCCGCAATAGTCACCGACATTGCCTTCTATTAAAATCAATCCGCGTCGCATTTGGTCGCCCACGCGGTCTGCTGCATTACCTTTTACAATAACAATGCCCCCACGCATTCCTTTGCGAAGGCCTGCTGAAGCGCCACCTAAAAAATCGCCTGTATTGCCATCAATTGTTAATAAGCCGCCCGACATATTGCAAGCGGCAAAAGCTTCAGTATTGCCATGACAATGAATCTCACCTTGCTTTAAGGCATAGCCTAGATATGCACCCGCATCGCCTTCTATGTCCATACTGCCAGATGCCATGTTTGCACCTAGGTAATCCAGTTTATTAATAATATTTTTGAAATGAATATGTTGTGAATCACTTCCGGTAATCTCGAAAATATCACCTGCTCGCAACTTTGTTTTGCCATATTGCAGTGGCGTACTTGCAATTTCAGCGAATGACTTATTTGCCAGATTATCCGGTGTAAGCGCTACGCAATTGATTGAGTGCTGTAGCGTTTTTTTAAGGGTAAAGGTGAGCGCTTTCATGATGCTGCTTTACCCATAATCTCATGCAATTTAAAATGATGCGGCCCTAATTTTCCACCATAATTTCCAGCTGAAATACGTTTAACGCCGCTAGCCTCACCTAAATTGCAAACGGCTTGTATGCCAACACGCATGGACGTTGCGATGTCTTCAAAACTTAAACCATCAATCACGATTTCCATCACACTCTCAATCTCTGCCGAAAGTTCAGAATTTGTCGCGCCTTTCAGCGTTGGGCAGAAGGCATCATTGGTCGAAGCAAACATTTTTGGATATTTACTGCCGACTTTAGAGCCAGAGCGAACAACGCCGCCAGGGAAAGGCATGATGACATTAGGCACTTGCTTCATCGCTTCGACAGCTGTTTCTGCTGCATGTAGTGCTGCTGGCTGTGAAGTGGCTAAAATAAGGAAGTTGCCACCACCAATCGCGCGCACCATGCCGGTGGTTTCTTCTGTGAGGAATTCGCCATCCATTACTGGTATGCGCCAGTAACGACGACCTGCAATTAGTTTTGATGTTTGAAATCCATCGCCAAAAAAGCGTAGGTGCTTACCCAAGCTAATTTGGTCTTCGCTCTCAATACCCGCAAAAGCCGCAGCAGTAGGGCAGGTCAATATGCATTGACCCATACGTGTTTCCAGTTGTTGCATCAATACTTTGCTACCCATGGCAAACATCAGGATGCTAACGCCCGGTCTTCCATCTGGCGTTTCGTCGATTGATAATTCACGTTCAATGCCAGCTTCTACGCCGCAACCAATGACGCTGGTGGCAAAGCCTGTCATAGCGTTGGCAGCATGGTAGGCCCATTTTAAGTTTTGTGCGGTAATCAGGACGCGGGTGCCGCGCATATTGAATGCTTCGGCAAAAGTATCGTCAATTTTTATGCTATTGATAATCATAATGAATGGGTAATCACTTGGTATGTACGATTACTTAGTATTTACAACTACTTCGCCACGACCATCTTGGGCGATTTCATCGTTGGATATTTTGAAGTTATCTAGCTGAATCGTATGGTATTGATCAAAATATTCTTTCAGGCCTTCTTCAACGCTAATATCAAAAGCTGGTTTTGCGGTATGTGTTTTACCCCAAACCACTTTAATCACTTTGCCATTTTTTACGACGAGTTCGCCATCTTTAAATACATAATCCGGTTTGGCAAACATAGCTTCGCGGTCAGGTTGGTCGGTGTAAATCGTGATATCGGCTGCAGCGCCAATCCCTAAATGCCCGCAGTCATTCAAGCCTATTAATTTAGCCGCACCTGCACGTGTCATCACGGCGATTTCATATAAGCTGTATTCACGATTTAAACTGGTTAAATTACTCATGGCTTGTGCATCTAGATTCAATTTTGCAAACGCTTCGTTTCTGAAGCTTTTATCCATCAACAAGCGGATGAGGTGAGGGTAACTGGTAAACGGCGCGCCATTTGGATGATCGGTGGTTAAAAAGATGCGCCAAGGGTCTTCAACAGAGAGGAAAATCTCCAATCCTATCGCCCATTGCAACGCATTTACATAATTCTGGTCCCGATATTTGAACGGCACGACGCCACAGCCGGCGTCGCATTCAATATCCATAATCACGGATTTTTTAGGGTTGGCGTGTTTTGCATTGAGCTGTTGCATCATGCTATCACCAGAAGCGGTAACGGTTTGACCGAACAGAATCTGACCCACATCAGCAGTGATATGTTTGTTTTTATTCAGGGCTTCGGAGATTTGCGCAGCAGCAGAAGAGAATTTTTTATCACCTTCTGTACCGTAACTATGAAACTGGATATGGGTTAAGTGCATCGGCACACCATCAGAGGCACTCATGGTATTCAAGGTGGTTTCAAAATTACCTGCCGCACCCAGATTATTGCAATGCACATGTAAGGGTTTAGCGATGCCCAAATCATTTATGGCGCGACTCAGGCTTTTCAGAATCTCACGTGGGCTCACTTGATAATGGCTGTGGTTTTCGTCTAAATCCAACCTGCGTTGATTAAACTTGAATGCACTGATGCCGCCCGGATTGACTACTTTGATGCCAATCGCCTGCGTAGCATGCAATATCCATGCAACGTAGTCGTTAATCGCTTTTTGATCTTTCCTTGCGGCTAACATACGCAAAAAATAATCATCATTGCCCAGCATGGCATAGCCGCCTTTATCTATCATCGGCGTGTCTGCCATTTCAAGATGGGCTTGGCGTGCATTGATAGGCAAAATGGCTGGCTCAAATGCAGCGGTGTAGCCCATCTCGATGTATCTAAAGCCAGTGTCGCTAGTATTTGGCGTGGCATTGTGCGAACAGCTAGGTGTGCAGATGTGCGCTTCAGGTTCAGTATAG
>JANOHT010000086.1:0-2498 GCA_031406605.1 Methylotenera sp.
TAGAGATTGGGCAGTAAGTAGGTGAACTGAAGCCAGTTTCAGATTTTCTTTAACTAGGCTTACCTGTTGATTTTGGTTGCTGTAGTACTCAATTTGTTTAGTGTGCTGCATAAAACACTCCTGTAAGAATGCTTTATTAGCTGCAAATAGTGTGCCGAGTTATATTTTAATCAAATAAAATTTGGATATTATTATATATTTCATATAGTTAATAGAATTAATCATGCAATATTTGATAGGCTATAACTTGATAAAGCACTCTGAATTTTGCATGCTCTCTTTTTATTAAGATTAGTAATCTGCAAATTTTGTATGAATATTAACGTATCTAAACTACTGATTTAAAGACTCGCTATTAAGTCTAATCTGCATTTAAATGGCTGGCAGATTGTAATTCTGGTGCACTGATTATGGGTTCAGATACTGAAGTACATTCATTGCCGTCGAGCATGCATGAGGGTCACACAAGAAATCAGACTTTACTGCTAAATCATTCCGCCATTAATTGAGATGATTTGGCCTGTAATATAAGTAGATTGATCAGAAGCGAGAAAACTTACCAAATCAGCCACTTCGGTCGGAGTGCCAGCGCGTTTCATAGGCACCATATTGGTAATGGCTTTTGCATCAAACGCAGCCTCGCTCATAGAAGTATCAATAATACCTGGCGCTACGGCGTTCACGGTAATACCCCTACTGGCCACTTCTAGTGATAATGATTTAGTCGCGGCATTTAACGCACCTTTTGCTGCTGAGTAGTTAGTCTGTCCACGATTACCTGTAATAGAAGCGATAGAAGAAACATTAATGATACGTCCCCAACGGCTACGTATCATCGGCATCATTAACGGCTGGGTGACATTAAAAAAACCATTCACGGAGACATCAATGACTCTATGCCACTGCTCTGGCCGCATACCTGGGAACACCGCGTCATCGTGAATACCTGCGTTATTGACTAAAATCTGGATAGGTTCATCTTCCACTAAAGGAGCAAGCACTGCGTTCACAGCAGTACTATCTGTCACATCAAAACTCAGCGCCTCAGCACTGCCGCCAGTTGCACAAATTTCAGCAGCCAGTTGTTGCGCTAATGTAATATTTTGATTGGCATGGATATACACATGACAACCATCAGCGGCAAGACGACGACTAATGGCTGCCCCTATACCGCCGCTACCGCCTGTGACTAAAGCTCTTTTCATACATTACTTTCTATATTAATTTTTAGTGCATCTGCATTCAATACCACGGTGGCACGCCCTTCAAGCAAGCGTTTACCCTCTGCACTCAGGGTAAACTGATACAAAATATTGTTTTCGCTACTCATGACACAATTGGCTGTGATGAGTAAATCTGCGTGAATATCATCTAGTCGTGTCACGGCCATGGTAACCCCACGCACACTAACAAGATAGCCCACACGCGGCCTCTCCGCCCCAGCCGGAGCCAGCAAGGCACCATGTACAGCCATTGCCTGCGCCGCATACTCAATACCACTGGCAATGCCTAACTGCCCATGAGCGCGCAAAGGATTATCAATAGCACGATGACTACTGGCACGACACACAATATGCTCCTGATCCCATTCAGCTACATTATCCAGCAGACACATACTCCCCTGATGCGGAATATGATTTTCAATCCAGGCATGGTCTAGCGCGGTATCTAACTGGTGGATATCTAACACGGTGCAACCTCTACAGCCAAACGCGTACTATCAAGATAATCTAATACTACACGCTGCTTGTTCTGTTGCGCGATAGCCTGTAATAAGGGCAAACCGCGTGCCGCTGGTATCGCCAGACGTAAAGCTTCTAGGATGGTATCGTTAAAATGATAAGCACCCTCATTCGTGATGCTAACTTTGATTTGGGCGATAGTCTTCGAACTCGCTTGCGGTGCAAGTACCAACGCAATACCAAAGTTATCGGGTATCGGTCGCTTGCTGAACATAGGTTCTGGATAAGGGGTATCACTCGCCATTAAAACACATTGAATATCATCCACCACGACTTGTGTCATTGCATCTAGCAAGCCTGCACCAAAGCTCGCATCAAAAGCGCACAACACCGACGAGGTGCTCATCGCGCCAGTGGCTATACTCCAGTAACCTGCAGCTGCGTTATGTACAGAATTATGAAAACGCGTAGGTGAGATTTGCCTATCTTCGGACGCCAGCATTTCACAAATCGTATGACAATTAACACCATCGCCATTAGAAAACGAAAACACACTGGGCAAGCTTGAAGCATCTAAATCAGCCGCTGTTATTGCCTCCATCGACGTTGCTAGTGTCAGCTTAACAATATCACTAGCACGTCTGCGTTCTGCTGCAGGCAACTGTTCTGGCGTAGGAATCACAGTTTTTGATGAATTATATGGAGATTGTCCAGCTAATATCTCGCGGCTGGTAGACCAATCTTTTAACCCTGGTCCTAACAGCCCGATACCTTCAATATAAGCAGTTAATTGGGTTGTCATTGATCAGACCCTTC
>JANOHT010000090.1:0-24204 GCA_031406605.1 Methylotenera sp.
GCAGATAATTGTTTGCTAAACGTTTCGGCTGCACATTCTGGGCAAGCCTCTATATTTGCTGCGCTAATTTTGCGCATTACTTCGGCTTTAAAGCCGCAGCTACTGCACTGATAATCGTAAATTGGCATAAGTAAAATTCTAGCTAAAATCTAAAAAAGAAATTATACCTTACAGCGTCAAGCAATGCGACGAAACACATTGAAAGCAAGCAATGCTCATATAAAATCATCACCTAACAATGACTTAACTGTGAAATTTAGAATTAAGCATGAGTCATACCATTCATAGCTAAGCAATGATAGCTATTTGACTAACCACTGGTTTTCCCACAGATTTTGTTTCAACAATAAGTTAGTGCGCCCGCTTACAGAGGTGAGCCAATAGCATCTTTTGCAGCAGGTTTTATAGAAGGGTCAAAAAACTGCACCTTGTTGCCTCCAGCCTGCTTGGCTTGGTACATGGCTGCATCAGCCTGTTCGAGCAATTCATCTATTGATAGTTCATGATTTAAAAACATCACGACGCCGATGCTGGCAGAACCGTGATGACTGAAACCGCTGAATAAATAAGTTTGATCAAGGCTATCACGGATTTTTTCACCTATGATTGCCGCCTGACCAGCAGCCTGTTTAGCCTCACTGCTCAGCCCGCCTATAACGACAATAAATTCATCACCACCCAATCGTGCAACAGTATCCTCGCCACGGACGCAAGACTGCAGACGAGCAGCAACTTCTATCAGCAATAAATCACCCGCATTGTGACCTTGAGTATCGTTGAGCGACTTAAAATTATCAATATCCATAAATAAAATCGCCCCATAGGTTTTATTCCGCGCCCATACAGCCATGCTATGCTGCAAACGTTCACGTAGTAATCGTCGATTGGAAAGCTTGGTCAAAGGATCGTAAAATGCTAAGTGATGAATTTCAGCTTCAGCTAATTTGCGTTTAGTAATATCGCGTAGAAATACAGCTAACGTCTGCGTTCCCGACCAGTTGATTTCACTCAAATTCAATTCAATAGGAAATTCGCTGCCATCAGCGCGCATGGCACTCATCTCAGTATACTTACCTAACAATGCAGACTTTCCAGTTTTGTAGAAACGATTAAGGCCAGCATTGTACTTTTCACGCAATAATGAAGGGATGATCATTTCTGCAAGGTTCTTGCCTATCACTTGTTCGCGCTTATAACCAAAGGTACGTTCTGCTGCTTGGTTAAATTCTGTAATATTGCCATCGGCATCCATCATGATGATGCAATCCAGCGCGCCTTCTATCACAGCACGCACTCTATGTTCACTCTCACGCAAATCTCGCGTCATAGTGATGGCCATCTCCCTAGCGGATTTTTCCAGGGTTTCATGCGCTTGCTGTAACTGTTGTAAAGCTTCAGAATTTTGACGGCTCAGTCGACGGTCGAATAGCGCTGCCAAAATCCCGCCGCTAAACCAGAAAAATGAGGTTAACGACACAATACTCGCTAAAATGTGAGGGTCGATACGTGCAACACCCGCCAAGCACACACTACCTGGCACAATAACAAGACCCTGCATCGCCGTGTAATGCATGCCAGAAATAGCCAAGCCCATCACCAAGCTTCCCAGAGCAAGACGCAGCGCCACAGGCAACTTAAGTTTATCGCCATAGTACATCATCAGCAGGGCACCCCATGACGCAACAATGGCGATTACTATCGACAGTGCGTAAATAATAGGATTGTATTCAATAGCGGGAAACATCTTGAGTGCCGCCATGCCAGTGTAATGCATGGTGCTAATGCCAGCACCCATTAGCAAACCCGCCACTACTATACGCATAATGCTGATGACGCGCGGACGCAGTACATAAAAGCCGAACAGTGCAGCGGCAATCGCTGGTAACGCGGAAATCAAGGTGAGGGGCAGGTCGTAGCTGAGTGGAATAGGTAAATGAAACGCCAGCATGCCAATGAAGTGCATCGACCAAATGGTCATCCCTAGGGTGATGCCGCCTGTTGTCATCCAAACTAAGGCTGTTTTACCCTCAGATTGGCGCATGCGCGTAGCGTGTTCCAAAGCGGTAAATGACCCAACCACAGCCACTAGCACAGACAAGGCGATTAGCGATGTGCTCCAGTAAGCGATCATGGAAATGTGTGATGCTTCATAGTTTTAGGCCTATAAATTTATAAAACTTACAGATCACTTACTTAGTGCTAACTTACAAAATCACTTACAAATCACTGACTTTTAAAATTTATTGATTGCAACCTATTGAATTTAAATATATTTTTTAAAGTAAATTTACAAATTCAGTATCAGGTAACCGTCAAAACGGAATATCATCTTCAAAATCATCAAATCCTGAACCACTGCTGACTGGTTTTGAGCTAGCGGGCGCTTGTTTTGCTGGCGCGCTAGATTGTTTAGCTGGCGCTTGATTGTAGCCTTCATCTCCACTGCCACTACTTTGATCCATGCCACCGTCGTAGCTAGCGTTTGAACCGCCACTGTCTTTGCCGCCTAGCATTTGCATTTGGTCAGCGATAATTTCGGTCGTGTAGCGATCTTGGCCTTCTTTCGTTTGCCATTTGCGTGTTTGCAATCTGCCCTCTACGTAAACTGGGCGGCCTTTTTTAAGATACTCACCTGCAATTTCTGCCAACTTGCGATACATCACAATATTGTGCCATTCGGTGCGCTCTTGTTTTGCGCCAGCTTTATCTTTCCAGCTATCCGTGGTGGCAATACTAAAGTTACACACAGCTTCACCATTGGGCATGAATCTAACCTCTGGATCGCGCCCTAAATTGCCTACTAAAATTACCTTATTTACTGATGCCATTTCTATCCCCTCAACAATTTATGCACTAATATTTCCAATTGGGCTTCATCCCAATTTTGCGATTTATCTACTTTCAAAATCACGGTGCGCTCCTGCGGCAACACCACAGCTTCTACCACGCCAGCCAACATTGCGAGCTGAGTTTTCAGTGCGTTGACACCATCATCAGTTAATTCGCCTGCGGTTTCATCCATGCTGTACATTTTGGTTTTAACCGCTCGTGGAGCCCGCATTGAATACGCCAATATTAGCCATAAAAACATCATTACGCTACAGAAAATAAATACGCTGGAAAATCCAAGAGTGTGTGATAAGTATCCTCCTACTACACCGCCTACAAAAATACCCAAAGATTGGGCAGTATTGTAAACACCAATCGCGGTACCTTTTGCTGCTGCAGGTGCGATTTTACTAATGATTGAAGGCAGTGAGGCCTCTAGAACGTTAAACGCAATAAAGTACAGCGTGAGTGAAACCACAATACCCCAAAAGTGCTCGATAGAAGCGGCAAACATCAACTGTGCGGCAAACATGATGCCGATAGCGCTCACAAAAACCAATTTAATTTTAGCTTGTTTTTCGGCATAAATAATCGCAGGCACCATCAGCACAAATGAAGCAAGTAACACAGGCAAATAAATATACCAATGCTGATTCACATCCATATGACTTGATTTGGTGATGGCAAACGGCACGACGACAAACATCGCCATTTGCGCGGCATGCAAAGCAAAAATCCCGTAATTTAAACGTAATAATTGTTTGTTTTTTAACACATCTTTAAGCTTTGCTGGCGCAGCGCTAGCATCAGAATGGTAATGGCTATGGACGGGGTCAGGCACCACATATTTCACAACGGCAATAGCAGCAAGAGTTAACACCGCTGTGAGAAAGAATATTCCGGGCACGCCTATCCATTGATTTAATAATGGTCCACCCACCAAAGAAAGTGCAAATGCCACACCAATGGTGCCGCCAATAGTCGCCATGGCTTTAGTACGATTTTCATCACGTGTTAAATCTGCTACCAATGCGGTTACCACTGCAGAAACTGCGCCCGCACCTTGAATAGCACGGCCGAGAATAATACCTTCTATATTCATCGCCAAAGCTGCCACCATGCTACCGACGGCAAAAATCGCAAGTCCTAGATAGATCATTGGTTTGCGACCATATTTATCTGACGCCATACCAAACGGCAATTGAAACATCGCTTGAGTAAGGCCGTAAGCGCCCAGCGCAATTCCAATCATCAGACTGCTTGGTTTACTAGGTAATGTAGAGGCATAAATCGCAAATATCGGTAAAATTAAGAACATGCCTAGCATGCGCAAGCCATAAATAGACGCCAAACTTAAGGTGGCGCGCATTTCCACTTTCGACATTTTATCGACTAATGTGATGTCTGTTATTGCGGAGAGGTTAATACCAGTTTGTGCAATGTTTACAGATAGATTATTTCGCTGATTATTACTTGATGACATGAAAAAATATGCGCTAAATTCTTAAAAGTAGGTATATTAGCAGGTTGCCCCAATTTTAGTAAAAGCATGATGGAATTCATCAAAATACGTGGTGCGCGTACGCACAATTTAAAAAACATTTCACTGGATATTCCACGTAATCGGCTGGTTGTGATTACAGGTTTATCAGGCTCAGGCAAATCTTCACTCGCCTTTGATACCCTGTACGCAGAAGGTCAGCGACGCTATGTAGAATCGCTTTCTGCTTACGCACGACAATTTTTAGCACGTATGGATAAACCTGACGTTGATTTGATTGAAGGTTTGTCACCAGCAATTTCCATTGAGCAGAAGTCTACTTCACACAATCCGCGTTCAACCGTCGGCACCGTGACTGAAATTCATGATTACCTGCGTCTTTTGTACGCGCGTGCGGGTGACCCAGAATGCCCAGAACACGCGATTAAGCTAGAAGCGCAAACAGTCAGCCAAATGGTCGATCACGTGTTAGCGCTGCCGGAAGATACCAAGCTCATGATATTGGCACCTGTGGTGAGCAACCGCAAAGGTGAACAGCTAGATCTATTTGAAGAACTTAAAGCACAAGGTTTTGTACGCTTACGCATAGACGGCAAAATTTACGAAGTAGACGCATTACCGCAGCTCGCTAAAACTACCAAACACAGTGTGGATGTAGTGATTGATCGCTTGAAAGTGAAAGGCGATATGAAGCAGCGTATCGCAGAGTCTTTTGAAACTGCGTTGCGTTTGGCTGAAGGTAAAGCCATTGCGGTAGAAATGGATACTGACAAAGAACATCTGTTTTCTGCCAAATTTTCATGCCCGATGTGTGACTACTCACTAGCTGAATTAGAGCCGCGCCTCTTCTCATTCAACAACCCGATGGGTGCTTGTCCAAGCTGCGATGGTTTGGGCAATATCAACTTCTTTGATCCTAAACGGGTCGTCGCTTTTCCGCATTTATCGTTAGCGGCTGGTGCGATTAAAGGCTGGGACAGACGTAATCAGTTTTATTTCCAAATGCTTTCATCGTTAAGTCAATTTTACAAATTTGACTTAGATACTCCCTTTGAAGGTCTGACTGAGCATATTCAGCATATTTTATTGAATGGCAGCGGCAAAGAAGAAATCGGCTTTAAATACTTGAACGAGCGTGGTGTTTTCTTCCAAAAAACACATACATTTGAAGGTATTTTGAATAACCTCAAACGTCGTTATCACGAAACTGATTCACAAACCGTGCGTGAAGAACTGGCAAAATATCTTAACTCACAAAGTTGTCCCGAGTGTTCTGGTACACGCTTACGCAAAGAAGCACGCCATGTAAAAGTAGGTAATAAGAACATTCATGAAGTATGCGAAGTGCCGCTTAAGTTAGCGCTGGTATTTTTTGACAGCCTTGAATTAACCGGTGCGAAACTTGCGATTGCCGATAAAATCGTTAAAGAGATTAGCAATCGCCTTAAGTTTTTAACCAATGTTGGCTTAGAGTATCTATCCCTTTCCCGTTCTGCAGAAACCTTATCAGGCGGTGAAGCACAGCGTATACGCTTGGCCTCTCAAATCGGCAGTGGATTGACTGGCGTGATGTACGTACTGGATGAACCTTCAATTGGCTTGCACCAACGCGATAACGACCGCTTACTCGACACACTAAAACGTTTACGTGATATTGGTAATAGCGTGATCGTGGTAGAACATGACCAAGACGCGATTATGGCAGCGGACTATGTGATTGATATTGGCCCAGGCGCAGGTGAGCATGGCGGTGAGATTGTGGCAGAAGGCACGCCTGCGGAAGTACAAGCGAATCCCAATTCACTGACAGGTGAATACTTAAGTGGTAAAAAGCAGATCATTTATAACAAAAAACGTACCCAGCCAGACCCTGCGCGCTGGCTTAAAATGAGCAACGCTACAGGTAACAACTTAAAAGATGTCACGCTTAAGCTACCGGTTGGTTTGCTAAGTTGTATCACCGGTGTTTCAGGTAGCGGTAAATCTACGCTCATTAACGACACACTTTACCGTGTGGTTTCCCAGCATTTATATGGCAGCAGTACCGAACCAGCTGCATTTGGCGAGATTGATGGCTTGGCTTTCTTTGACAAAGTGGTCGATGTAGACCAAAGCCCGATTGGTCGTACGCCACGTTCTAACCCAGCGACTTATACGGGCTTGTTTACGCCGATTCGCGATTTATTCGCAGGCGTGCCAGAAAGTCGCGTGCGTGGCTACGGACCAGGAAGATATTCATTTAACGTTAAAGGCGGTCGCTGCGAAGCTTGCCAGGGTGATGGTGTGATTCGTGTTGAAATGCACTTCTTACCTGATGTGTACGTCCCGTGCGATGTATGTAAAGGTCATCGTTACAATCGCGAAACTTTAGAGATTCAATTCAAAGGAAAAAATATTCGCGAAGTATTGGAAATGACGGTTGAACAAGCGCATGCATTTTTTAGTGCACAGCCAGTCATTTCACGCAAACTCAAGACTTTGTTAGACGTAGGTTTGGGCTATATCACCCTTGGACAAAGCGCAACGACATTATCAGGCGGCGAAGCACAACGCGTTAAATTAGCCTTAGAGCTAAGCAAGCGCGATACAGGTCGTACGTTATACATTTTAGACGAACCGACTACTGGCCTGCACTTTGCTGACATTCAATTATTACTCGATGTGATTCACCGTTTACGTGATGCGGGCAACACCATCGTGATTATTGAACACAACTTGGACGTGATCAAAACTGCCGATTGGATAGTTGACATGGGCCCCGAAGGCGGCGACGGTGGTGGTATGATTATTGCTGAAGGTACGCCTGAGCATGTAGCGCTGAGCGAGGAAAGCTATACCGCAAGATATTTAAAAACTATGTTGTAAGTAAGTAAGTAATAAAAAGCTGCAAAAAAATGAAAATTCCAAAAAAATATACTGGCTTACTGTTTGCTTTTGTAATGTCGCTACTTATGGCTTTGCTTATGTCTGGCGTATTAACGGCGGTATTTGCCGGCATCAACAATCAGTTTTTTGTACATTGGATGAATGGTTTTGTGCATGCTTGGCCAATTGCTTTTCCTGCAATTTTAGTGATTGCGCCTTTGGTTAGAAAGATTGTCACGGCATTTACTGAATAATTTAATGCTGAATAATTTAAAACTACTTACTTAGGTAGTTTTACTTAGGGACTTCCGCAAAGCGCATACGTGCTTGAATGGTTGCCGTGCGCCGATTTAAATAACGCGTAGATTTATGTGCATCATAAAAACGCGGGTTAGGAATCATCGCCGCCAATTTAGCCGCTTGACCTCTGCTTAAATTGGCAGCATTGGTTTTGTAATAATGCCTTGCTGCCGCCTCAGCACCAAACACGCCATTGCCCCATTCGATCACGTTCAAATAAATTTCTAAAATACGCCGTTTACTGAGCATATTTTCTAACATCAAAGTAATGATAACTTCTTCGCCCTTGCGCCAAGGCGTGCGCTTAGTAGACAGAAATAAATTTTTAGCGAGCTGCTGACTTATTGTTGACCCCCCCGCTACGATTTTGCCTTTTTTAAGGTTTTTTTCGTAGGCTTTTTGTATACCTTCCCAATCAAAACCCTCATGATCTAAAAATTTCGAGTCTTCAGAAGCAATCACTGCGCGCTTCAAATGCATCGATATTTTTGAATACTCTACCCATTTATAGCGCAACTCCACATCAGGGTTTTTCTCTTGCATCACTTCAAGGCGGTCTTCCATAAACGCGCTTGATGATGGGTTGAATTTTATCCACCAACAAATATGCAAAAATATCCAAAGCTGATATACAAACAATAAGGTAAAAAACATAACTAGCCCACGTGCAATGTAGCCGCCCAAGCCAATGGGAGTCGAATTTCTTTTATTATTCAGCATCCAACTCATCATCATTCTAGGCTTTGGTTATCTTGATTTTTTACAAATAATTAATAATTTTAAATGTTAGCCATTTAAAGTTTTTGATATTAAAGCGCTCTAATCGCTTGCATCACACTTTTCGTTTCTGGTCGGACGCCACGCCATACAAAAAAGGCTTCAGCCGCCTGCTCAACCAACATACCGAGGCCATCTGAAACCGTTGCATTTGGGCTTCCTAAAAGTGACTTGCGTGCAAACGCCATAAAAGGTGTTTCACGGCCGTACATCATATCGTAAGCCAGGGCTTGTGGCGCAAAAATGCTTGCCGGCAATGGGAGTGAAGTATCACTGAGTCCTGTCGAAGTTGCATTGATTACAATATCAAATTGCTGACCTTGCAAATTATCAAATGCATAGGCATTCACTGAAACAAACTGATAGTCACCTTGTTCTTCAACCTTTTTCACCATGCTAATGGCTTTATCCAAGGTGCGATTGGTAATTACGAGTAGAGAGGGTGAACAAGCTAATATTGGGTGCAACACGCCTTCAGCGGCCCCACCGGCACCTATCAGTAAGACGCGTTTTCCGATTATTTTAATCTGCAAGTTTTGCTCTATATCACGCACGATACCAGCGCCATCAGTATTATCGCCCATGATGCCTTGCTCATTAAAAACCAAAGTATTCACCGCACCGGCATCGTGAGCACGCTCTGTTAAATGATCCGCTAATTGAAACGCCTCCAGCTTGAAGGGTACTGTGACGTTTACACCCTTAAAGCCGCTTAAACGCATGTTCTGTACCGTGGTAACGAAGCCATCTAACGGTGCTAATACGCGCTCATATGACAATAATTGCCCCGTCTGCTTGGCAAATGTAGTATGGATTAAAGGAGATTTACTATGCGCAATAGGGTTACCAATTACAGCATAACGATCATTATCAATCAAAGAGTTGCCTGTATCCGTCATACCTTAGTTTGACCAGGGCAACCCAGCATGTTTCCAGCCGTTAATTAACGTACGTTGCTGCAAACCATTCGCCTCGCCTTCAAAACCTTCAAGCATATTATAAACGTTACTGTAACCGAGCTGATGCGCCACAACGGCGGCATTGTGTGAGCGACCTCCTGTACGGCACATAAAAACAATCGTTAGATTTTTATCAACACTCTCAACCAACTGTTTTGCAAACTCGGTATTCGCAACCATACCCGGATAAAATGCCCACTCTATGTGCATGGCTTGTGGCACCTTTCCTACCAGCTCAAGCTCTGCACGACTACGAACATCTACCAAAACAGTAGCAGAATCATGTTGCATCAAATCAGAAGCCTCATGTGGCGTTAATGCACCGGTATATGGCAGGCTTTTTTCTACTGCACGTTGCTGTGCTAGTTTTAAAATTTCATTTAAATTTTTCATAAACTCACCTCACTTCTAACGAAGTATTAATTATTTGAGCTTTAAATTTAGTTCAAACAATTTTCATTTAACAATTGTGTAAAAGTATAGCCTTAAACGCTAAAAAATATTCACCCATGCACAATGCAAAAAACATGCACCAACTCCAGAACCTTTGTCGCACCAAATTAGTGCGACAAATAAGTGTAATGCACCATATTAACGCTTAATATTTTGTGCGAATTTTGCACATCACGAAAAAAGCCGTGTTTTGGTCTTTTCAGGATGGCACATTTCCTGCTAATCTACTGTGTTGAATTTTTAGTATTTTGTATCCAAAAGTTTTATCCTACAACCACACCATAACAGGAGATTCAGATGTCAGTGGCTAATGTAATGAAGATGGTAGAAGAAAACGACATTAAATTTGTTGATTTTCGTTTTACTGATACGCGCGGTAAAGAACAACACGTAACTGTGCCTGTTTCAGCATTCAATGAAGAAAAATTTACAGAAGGTCACGCATTTGATGGCTCTTCAATCGCTGGCTGGAAAGGCATTCAGGCTTCTGATATGCAATTGATGCCTGATGCTTCAACTGCAAATATCGATCCATTCATGGACGAACCTACACTGATTTTAACTTGTGATGTAGTTGACCCTACAGATGGTAAAGGTTACGAGCGTGACCCACGTTCTTTAGCTAAACGTGCTGAAGCTTACTTAAAATCAACTGGTTTAGGCGACACTGCTTACTTCGGTCCAGAACCAGAATTCTTCATTTTTGACAGCGTGCAATGGTCTTCAAGCATGCAAGGTTCTAGCGTTAAAATCAATTCAGAAGAAGCTGCATGGTCTTCAGGCGACACTTTTGAAGGCGGCAACACTGGTCATCGCCCAGCTGTTAAAGGCGGTTACTTCCCAGTTCCACCAGTCGATTCATTGCAAGACGTACGTTCAGCAATGTGTATGACTTTAGAAGCGATGGGCGTGCCAGTTGAAGTGCATCACCATGAAGTTGCGACTGCTGGTCAATGTGAAATTGGTACTAAATTCAGTACATTAGTACAACGTGCTGACTGGACTCAACTATTGAAATACGTAGTGTTGAATACAGCACACGCGTACGGCAAAACAGCGACTTTTATGCCTAAACCTATCGTTGGTGATAACGGTTCTGGTATGCACGTGCACCAATCTATCTGGAAAGATGGCAAAAACTTGTTCGCTGGTAACGGCTATGCGGGTTTAAGTGATTTCGCGTTATATTACATCGGCGGCATCATCAAACATGCACGCGCTTTGAATGCAATCACAAACCCAGGTACCAACTCTTACAAACGCTTGGTTCCACATTATGAAGCGCCAGTTAAATTGGCTTACTCTGCTAAAAACCGTTCAGCTGCAATCCGCATTCCATTCGTGCACGGTGAAAAGGCACGTCGTGTTGAAGCGCGCTTCCCAGATCCAATCGCTAACCCATACTTGGCTTTCTCAGCATTGATGATGGCTGGTCTAGATGGCGTACAAAACAAGATTCACCCAGGTGAACCAGCAACTAAAGATTTGTACCATCTTCCACCAGAAGAAGATGCTTTGATTCCAACAGTATGTTCTTCACTAGAACAAGCACTTGAGTATTTAGATAAAGACCGTGAGTTCTTAACTCGTGGCGGCGTATTTACTGATGACTGGATCAATTCTTACATTGATTTAAAAATGGAAGAAGTGAATAAATTGCGCATGACACCACATCCAGTTGAATTTGGTCTGTACTACTCTTGTTAATTAACTAAAATTTAATTAGCACAAGCGATTAAAGGGGGCGAGAATTTCGCCCCCTTTTTATTTAAGATCGTTTTCCTGCCCTAACCTGCGTCAACCTTAACGAGTAAGCCACGTTATTTTAACTATATTGCCAATATTATCTAACTCAACTAAACTAAGCTGATGAAAAACTTATCTTTATTTATGCTAATTGCCATCGCGTTTTCAAGCAACGCATTTGCTGATATCTATAAACGCATTGATGCAGACGGTCGCATTACCTATTCAAACACTAAAACTAAAGGCGCCACGCGCCTAGATCTTGACCCCGATGCAAACACGATTGTTAACGACAATAGGCCGAAAAATAATAATGAAAACGCTGCTAATAAGCGTACATCTACCCCCGAGAGCTTTCCTAAAGTAGATAAACAAACACAAAATCAACGCGATGGTAAGCGTCAGGATATTTTACAAAGTGAGCTAGAGTCTGAGAAATTAGCATTAGAAGAAGCTAAAAAAGCGTATGCAGAAGGCGCGTCTAAACCTGAGGTATATCAAAAGAAAAACGCGAATGGCACAACTTCCACCTTTCGCAATGTGCCTAAATTCGAAGAAAAAATGAGAGGCTTACAAGCTGAAATAGATAGCCATCAAAACAATATTGAACTATTACAAAAAGAACTTAACTCTTTGCGTTAACAGTTTATGCAAGCCAAAAAAAATTAAATTAAGCAAAAATACTTACGCTTCTTCGTTATTTTATATAGTCATTAAACTAATTAACGAGATTGCGAAAGTTGGTCTAGCTTTTGCTTTATTCATAGTATTATTATTGAAACACTGAATTCAGTATTGCTATGGTACAACCCACACCAGACCACTTTGCAGGCCTCGAACATTTAGCTACCGCCATTATTTTGTTAGATGACAATCGCCGTGTTGTCTATATCAACCCAGGTGCTGAGGTTATTTTTGCGTTTAGTGCCACACAAGTGACTGGCATGCTAATTAGCGAAGTGTTTCCTAACTGCGAGATTCTAATGCTGGCAGTAAATAATGCTATTGTCCAACAAAGTCCATTTCGTGAGCATGAGTTTGCCATCAGCACGCATAGGCAACATTCTTTTGCAGTCACTTGCACAGTTACCCCTATTGATTCCCCGCTAGCCTGCTTAATCTTAGAGTTTCAACAGATGGATGCTCAATTACGCATAGCGCGTGAAGAGCGTATGTTGATACAACAACAAGCAAATGCAGAGCTATTACGCAACCTAGCACACGAAATTCGTAACCCGCTTGGTGGCTTGCGTGGTGCAGCACAACTACTTGAACACGAATTACCATCACCTAGCTTGCGTGAATACACGCAAGTGATTATTAAAGAAGCTGACCGTTTGCAGTCTCTAATGGATAGGCTGCTCATTCCACACCGCGTGCCTAAGTATCAACCGACTAACATTCATGAAGTATTAGAACGTGTGCGCAGTTTGTTATTAGCAGAATCACCAAAAGGCGTACTTATTAAACGCGATTACGATTTGAGTCTGCCGGAATTAATTGGTGACCGTGAGAAATTGATACAGGCAGTGCTCAACATCGCTCGCAATGCCGTACAAGCAATGCAAGCGCACAACACTACTAATAGCCAAATTACCTTACGAACACGTGCTGAACGCCAAGTTACACTCGCTAGAAAGCGCTACCGCGTTGCCATTAAGCTAGAAATAATTGATAACGGTCCAGGCGTACCATCGGATATCCGTGACAGAATTTTTTACCCGTTAGTTTCTGGTAGTGAAGGTGGCTCAGGTTTAGGCTTAACATTAGCCCAAACCTTTATTACTCAGCACCATGGAATGATTGAATGTGAAAGCGAGCCTGGCAACACCTGCTTTACTATACTGTTACCGATTGAAACATCTGCAATTAAATCCGGTGCAGTGAAACAGTAATTTAGTTTTAAATGTGCGGTTAACATTATCCACAAAAAGTATTAACTTAAAACCATAGAGAAGCATATGAAACCAATTTGGATTATTGACGACGACAAATCTATTCGCTGGGTGTTTGAAAAAGCACTAGCCCGCACTGATATGGACTTTAAAACCTTCTCATCTGTAGCAGAAGCTTTGAACGCATTAGAACGTGAGCAGCCTCAAGTTGTGGTCAGTGATATTCGCATGCCCAATGGTTCGGGGCTGGATTTTCTAACTGAAATCAAACAAAAATACCCGGATATTCCTGTCATTATTATGACAGCCTATTCCGACCTTGAAAGTGCAGTCGCGGCCTTTCAAGGGGGTGCATTTGAATATCTCGCCAAACCATTTGATGTGGATCAGGCGATTGACGTAATTAAGCGGGCCGTAGATGAAAGCACTAGACAAACTACTGAAAAAGTAAGTTTAGAAGAAACGCCTGAGATCATAGGCCAAGCACCAGCCATGCAAGAGGTTTTCAGAGCCATAGGCCGCTTAAGTCGCTCACATGCGACTGTATTGATCAATGGCGAGTCTGGAAGCGGCAAAGAGCTTGTAGCGAGTGCATTACACCGCCATAGCCCGCGTGGTGATAAACCTTTTATTGCTATCAATACCGCAGCGATTCCTAAGGATTTACTAGAGTCTGAATTATTCGGTCATGAACGTGGTGCTTTTACTGGCGCACAAGCCGCAAGACGCGGGCGCTTTGAACAAGCTGACACTGGCACGCTATTTTTAGATGAAATTGGTGATATGCCTGCAGATCTACAAACACGCCTATTACGTGTACTCAGTGATGGTCAGTTTTACCGAGTGGGCGGTCATCAGCCAATTAAGGTCAATGTGCGCATTATTGCTGCCACTCACCAAGATTTAGAAGAACGTGTAAAAATTGGTTTATTTCGTGAAGACTTATTTCACCGTCTTAATGTGATTCGACTCAGATTACCTGCATTGCGCGAGCGGCGGGAAGATATTCCATTGCTAATCAAGCACTTTTTGCAGCATAGTGCCACAGAGTTAGGCGTAGAAACTAAACAACCTTCTGTTGCTGCACTCAAATATTTAAGTGCAGTCAATTGGAGCGGTAACGTACGCCAGCTTGAGAACGTATGCCATTGGCTAACGGTAATGGCACCAGGTCAAAATATTGACATTGCCGATTTGCCCCCCGAACTGAAAGATGACAATACTAAATCGACTTCCTCACTTTCATGGCAGGACGCGCTAGCTAGCGAAGTAATGGACTCACTGAATCGTGGTGAACAGAATGTACTTGAAACGCGAACCCAGATATTTGAACGTATTTTGATTACTAAAGCGTTAGAGCATACTCATGGACGACGTATTGAAGCAGCAAATCAGCTTGGTATGGGTCGTAATACGCTCACACGTAAAATTCAAGAATTGGGAATAGAAGAGTAAAAATAGACCTCTAGACTTTAGTAAAATTGCATTCAAGAGTAGCTATTTTTAGAATCTAATTTTCTTAACTACATAAAAAACGGCAACCGAAGTTGCCGTTTTTTATTTATTTTTCTTAAACTAACACAGGACTAAGCCTGTTTTAATCCTAGAAGAATAAGATTGCGCCCAAAGAAACAGTTTTTGATTTACCATCTAAAGAATCAACTTCTGATTCAGCTTCTGAATACTCAGCAACTAAATTCAAGTGTTTTGTCAAAGGATGATAAGCGCCAACTGTCCACATTGAGTTTTGATATTCATCAAAAGCATCAACTGAGTTGCCATCAAGTGTAGACTCGCCATAGCTTGCACCTAGTTTAGTACCAACACCTGGAAGAGTGTAAGTAGCTTGTAGGTACCAGTCATCTGAATCACGGTCATTACCATTGATATCAAAACCATCACGCAACATAACAGTAGTACCAGTTCCGCGACCTTCGCTGTAATAACCAGTTAAACCAAAACCTGCTAAATTGATTGTTGCACCAATATCGATAGCATTAGCACGTTCATTACCAGTAGTTAATTCAACTTTTTGTGAAAAACCAGAAGTCCAAACTTTACCGCCTACATCGCCAGCCCACTCGTAAGACGCTTTAGCTTCAAATGCTGGTGAGTTACCACCACGACGACTTGAAATACCACTGTTGAATGCACCATTTGGCGTTGTATCATCCGCACCTGCTGCAATTGCGTTCCAAGCTTGTGTAACACCAGCTGTGAAACTAAAACCATTCCAATTTGGTGATGAGTAAGCGATTTGTGATTTCCAGTCAGCGTACATGAAACCTGTACCGATACGACCTAATGTTGTTGTGTTACCAGCTAAAGAACCAGCAGCAGAACCAACACCTAACAATGTCATGTCGTTTAAGATCGCATCAGAAGCGTAAATACCTAAGTCTTTACCAACTTTGATAGATCCCCATGATTTATCGCCAAATGTTAAGAACGCTTGACGGTTTTCTTGGTTAGAACTTTGAATACCAGAGTTTTTCGTTGAAGAACCTGGATTGATGCTGATTGTGAAACCAACATCTAAGTCGTTTTGACGAGTTTTACCAGAAACTGATAGGTAATTTGGTAACAAACCTGTTGTGATATTATTTTGGCTTTCGTCACCACCATCTTCATTTGCGCCACCGATTGCTGTAACTTGATCGCCGCTGAAACGTGTAGATGTGTAATATGTATTTACAACACCACCGATATCTAAAGTCCAATCACCAGCTGGAATCATGATACCAGCGTTAGCGCTTGAAGCTGCAGCTAGTAAAGCTGATGCAACTGCTAATTTAATTTGTTTGTTCATGTGAATCTCCTAAAAATTTGTTGCTATTTTTATAACTCGATTAACTTATCTGTATTGATCTTTTGTTAAAAATTATACAGACACTAAGTTTGCAAACTTTCTCAAAGAAGTAAATTCAGTAAGAAGTTAAGCCATAGTATGCACAAAGGCATGGCGTGAAACAATCAATAATTTGCATTTTTGTCACAATTATTTACATTTGTTGTAAATTTGCAACATTTAGAGTTTATTGCTGTTTAATGTTACTTTGGATTCGTAATATAAATATCGCTTCTACACAAATCACCTACAAATACTCTTCCACCGTAAATAACTTACGATGTTCTCGTATAGCAAAGCGGTCTGTCATACCTGCGATATAGTCTGCAACAGCGCGGGCTTTATCCACTTCGGCAAAGATTTGAAATTCAGTAGGCAATAACCCAACGTTTTCAAAAAAACCTATGAACAGCTCCCGCACGATTCGAGATGCCTTTGCGCTCATTCGATTCACTTTGTAATGTTGATATAAATTTCTGCGTAAAAATTGTTTTAGTTTTAAATTCTGCTCGGAAACTTCGCTACTAAATCCGATTAATTGTGGCAATTGACGAATTTCAGCAATGCTCTTCGGTTGAAGCTTATCTATATTTTCTGCACTTTGAGTGCACAAATCAACTACTAGCGTATTGATCATACGACGTATTGTTTCGTGAATAAGTCTTTTTTGCTCAAGCTTAGGGTATTTGTCTTTCACGATCGCCAAATTCTGTGCAAATAACTCAACTTTAGATAATTGATCGATTGTAATCAGACCCGAACGTAATCCATCATCAATATCATGATTGTTATAAGCAATTTCATCTGCAAAATTAGTGAGCTGTGCTTCTAAGCTTGGGCTTGTCTTATCTAAAAATCTTTGGCCTACATCACCCAATAACTTGGCATGCTTAATAGCACAATGCTTTAGTATGCCTTCGCGCACTTCAAAGGTTAAGTTTAATCCATCAAAATCTGCATATCGTTGCTCTAATTTATCCACTACGCGGAGTGACTGCAGATTATGCTCAAAACCACCGTAATCTCGCATACATTCATTCAGGGCATCTTGCCCAGCATGCCCAAAGGGCGTATGGCCTAAATCGTGAGCTAGCGCAATCGCTTCCGTCAAGTCTTCATGTAAATTGAGGGTACGTGCAATACCACGTGCCATTTGCGCCACCTCTAGACTATGTGTCAGGCGTGTACGAAATAAATCACCTTCATGATTAACAAATACTTGTGTTTTGTACTCTAACCGGCGGAATGCCGTTGAGTGAATAATACGGTCGCGGTCGCGTTGAAAGTCATTGCGAGTGGTAGAAGGTGCTTCATCGAAATGACGACCTTGGCATTGACTTGGATTTGCTGCATATGGTGCCAGAAAATTCATACAGCATATTTCTCGTGGCGTATCGTCTTGACCAATGTTTTTCTCATCATAGCGCTAGCGTCTCTCTCAGTTGTTCTGCAGCATAGTCACTGGTAATCACAGATTTACCTATTCCCTGCTGAAGAACAAGCCTGATTTTTCCATTTTCAACTTTTTTATCCATCTGCATTAAATCTAAATATCTTTCCACCCCTAATTTGGGGGCTTCCTGTTCTAATAAATTAGCAGCTTCAAATAAGTTTTGTATCCTAGACACTTCCTGCTGAGTCAGCCAGTGCATGCGCTCTGATAAATCTGCTGCCATCATGGTACCTGTTGCTACCGCTTCGCCATGTAACCAAACACCATAGCCCATGGCGTTCTCAATGGCATGCCCGAATGTATGCCCTAAATTAAGCAACGCTCGCTCGCCCAGTTCATGCTCATCACGCGCCACAACTTCAGCTTTATTCTGGCATGACCGATAAATAGCATAGCTTAGTACATGTTCTTCTAACTTCATCAGATCAGTGATATTAGCTTCCAGCCAATCAAAAAAATCCGCATCGCGAATTAAACCGTATTTAATCACCTCTGCCATGCCCGCAGAGAACTCGCGTGCCGGTAAAGTTTGTAAGGTATCAATATCAGCCAGAACTAATTGTGGTTGATAAAAAGCACCTATCATATTTTTACCTAGCGGATGATTGATGCCCGTTTTCCCACCTACAGATGAGTCTACTTGTGATAATAATGTGGTGGGTATTTGAATGAATGGCACACCGCGCAAATAGGTAGCTGCAGCATATCCAGTTAAATCACCTATTACGCCGCCACCAAGCGCTATGAGTGTTGTAGTTCGCTCACAGCGATTTTGCAATAACGCATCATAGATAATATTGAGTGTTTCTGTATTTTTATAGGCCTCACCATCCGGCAGAATAATCGATATTACTGTGATGCCCGCAGATTCAAGGGCTGCCTTTACTTTTTGTAAATATAACGGGGCAACTGTGGTGTTGGTCACAATCGCCACATGCTTACGCTTTAGGTAAGGTAATATAAGACTGGCATTAGAAATCAAATTTCGCCCAATGTGTATTGGGTAACTTCTGTTGGCTAATTCTACTTTGAGTGTCTGCATCTTGATGTTTAATTTATGTTGATTGTATTTATTTGCCGCAATTGCTCAGTAATTTTTTGTAAGTGAACTGTCATGTTGAGAAAACTCCTGAGCAGCGTTTTCTTGAACTGTACTGTTTTCTAATTTTTTACTTGCTTCTACACAATTTAAGTGTCCGTGCTGTTTGTGCAATTTTTTCTCAATATAGTGTGTAATATCCGCAGCCGATTGCGGACCAGTGTCGACGATGCAATCTGCAAGCTTTGTGTAAATAGGGTCGCGCTCTATAAAAAGTTTTTCTAATTTTTGTTTGATGTTCCCCCCCTGTAAGAGTGGGCGAGTTTTATCGTGTCTGGTACGCATCCATAAATCATGCACGCTAGCCCGCAGATAAATCACTTGACCATTGTTTTTTAGCATCGCTTGATTTTCTGGCAACAATACAGCACCGCCACCTGTTGCCATTACAATATTATTCAACTGCGTTAACTCTTCAATAATTGCAGTTTCACGTTTACGAAATCCTGCCTCTCCCTCCAACTCAAATATAAGCGGGATTTTTACGCCAGTTTTACGTTCGATTTCATAATCGGAGTCATAAAACACCATGCCCATTTGCTTGGCTATTAAACGACCTATGGTGGTTTTACCTGCGCCCATCAAGCCTATAAAATAAATGTTATCCAATTTAACCACCTAGCTTACATTAAATCAAAACCCTAAAAAAAATGCCTATCATACGTGTGATAGGCATTTTATGATATTACTGAAATATTGTCAGATTTAGCTGCTTTTAATTTATCTTGTTGCTCGCAAGTTAGCGTAAACCTAAACTATCATCCATTACTTTTGGCGTTACAAATATCAGTAATTCTGTTTTATCTGTTTGTAATGTTTTACGTTTAAATAAGTTACCCATAATCGGTAAGTCACCAAAAAATGGTACTTTATCGACATCGTTACGTTCTAGTTGCTCATAAATACCACCTAACACTGCAGTCTCACCATTTGCCACTAACACTTGTGTTGTTACACTTTGCGTATCAATTGATGGAACACCCTGTAAAACAGTGCCTACTTTATCTTTTTTAACCACAAGATCCATAATAATTTTGTCATCAGGCGTAATCTGTGGGGTCACCTCTAAGCTTAACACTGCATCCACAAACGATACAGTTGCTGCACCACTACTACTCGCCTCTAAATAAGGAATTTTTGTACCTTGCGCAATAATTGCTTTTTGCTGATTAGCAGTGGTCACACGTGGACTAGAAACGATTTTACCGCGCTGGTCAGTTTCTAATGCTGACAGCTCAAGATTTAGCAACAAGCCAGCAGGCAATCTAAATAAACTGAAAGCAAAGTTACCAAAAGCATTTGCTACAGGTAAATTAACATTTAAATCGGGCTGGCCATCAGAACTTGTTAGAACACCTCCGCCTGACGTGGCAGTTTGAACTGAACCGTTGTGAGTACCTTGCGTGAAAGTTGCCGGTGTAGTAGCCGTAGCTGGTGTTATGGCCGTAAATCTATTACCAAGAGTACCACTCGTTGTTAAAATATTTTTACCCCCTGTACCGGTTTGCGTCACACCAAATCGCACACCCAAGGCTTTGCCAAATTTCTCATCTGCTATGACTAATCGCGACTCAATCATCACCTGCTTCACTGGCACATCGGTTTTTATAATAATAGATTGTACTTGCTCAAGATATTTTGGTGTGTCTTGAACAAACGCAGTATTAGTCCGCACATCTATTGCAACTGTGCCTCTTTTTGATAATATTTTCTGCTTAGGATCACTCAATAATGTTTTTAGTGTTTCAGCTTTCATGTAATTAAGCGTAAAAGTTTCTGTCTGCAATGTCTCTATGTCTTCAATTTGCTGCTCCGCTTCAAGCTTTTGCTTTTCTTTCGCAGCCAACTCGTCAGCTGGCGCGACCAAAATCACATTGCCAGTTTTACGCATCGCCAGACCTTTACTTTGGGTGATAATATCCATTGCCTGATCCCATGGCACGTCTTTCAATCGCAAAGTCAAATTGCCAGTCACAGTGTCACTAGTAATAATATTAAGCCCAGTAAAATCAGCAATGACCTGTAATACTGAACGTACTTCTATATTCTGAAAATTAAGCGAAAGTTTTTCACCCGCATAACCAGGCTTAGAACCTCGAACCAACTTGTTAGGATCTTCAAAAACTTGACGAACATCAATGATAAACTTCTTATCAGCTTGATAGGCTGATTGCTCCCAGTTACCTTTAGGCTCAATCACCATACGACCATTTTTACCCTGCTTCATTGTATCAACGTATATCACTGGCGTATTGAAGTTAGTCACATTCAGTCTGCGCTGTAAATTTGCTGGCACATCAGTATTAATAAAATCAACGACAATAGTTTTACCTTTTTGTTTGATATTAATACCCGCTGAAGCATCTGATAGATCGACGATAATGCGGCCCTCGCCGTTCTTACCACGTGCAAAATCTACGTTATTGATTGATATTTGTTGATTTTCAATTTTAGATTCTGCAAATTTAGTTTCCACACCAGAACTGACGCTGGCTTCATTAGCTTGCAATGTAATAATGACTTCATTATCTTTAACCACAGTACCATACCCTACATTTTTGGATAGATTAAGTACCATACGAGTACGCTCTTTGGCTTGAGCTAAAGTAACACTTTTCAATGCCCCCTGATCAACCTGTATATTACTTTTAGTAAGACCATTAGCTACCCTAGGAAAATCGAGTGCAATTCGCGATGGATTATTAAGCGTAAAGCCAGCTGGCGGGTTAGCGAGCGGTTGTGTAGTTTTAATTACAATGGCTACTCTACCACCTGGTAAGCTGGAGAAATCTACACTTTCAATTTTATTGACCAAGCCTGCTTGCTCTTCAGCTTTAACTATCCCTGAAAACATAACTAGCATTAGCATTAACGGTGCTAAGAAATATTTAAAATATGCATTTGTTTTCATCATTTGACCCTTAACTCCAAATTTCTTAAGTAGCTCTTAACTTTTCAATAACCCAGAATTTTCTAACTACTAATTAATTTTATTTCAATTATATTTAAATTTTTTAATAAATTTTCACAACTACTCTTGCAACTGCAAATTTGAAACCCGCTCAACCCAATCACCAGACAAATCATCTTGCACAATTTCTTTTAATACAATTTCACTATCAGTAATTTGTGTTATTACGCCAAAATTTTGACCTACAAAGTTACCCACTTTGACTTGCTGCACATTATTATCAGGCGTTTTAACTAAAGCATAAGTTAGCTTACTTTTTGATATTAGGCCTACGTATTTAATATTCTCAAGAGAATAAGCCTCCATCGGCTCTCTTGGCCTACTTAAGTTTGGCTGTAATCCCCCAGATTTATTAGCAGCTTTACGTGATCTAAATGGATCAGACAACATGCCATCAGCATTATATTCTAAGGCAAGATATGGTCTCACTTCAGGCAACGGTTTAATTTTTGCCCGCATATCATTTGCTGCCTCACGCATAAATTTATCTAAGTCATCTCCATCATCTCCGCTACATGCAGTGAGCGCGATACATGCTATGCATATTGATGACAATTTGAATAACATATTCTTAGCTGCTATTGGATTTAAGATTTCACTCATTAAATTTATCAACCTTTTTTACCAGTGTTGGCTGCTTGCTCTGCTTTTCTCTTCGCTGAAATCTCATCTGCATCGAGGTAGCGATAAGTCTTAGCAACGGCTTCCATTGTTAATAAGCCGTCTGAGGGGCCAGGTTTAGCTGCTGGATCTTTACTACTGCCAGAAATTGAAATATCGTTTAACGTAACAATTCGAGATAATTTGGAAATATCCGTCGCAAATGCGCCTAAATCATCATAACTGCCTAGCACCTTAATTGAAATAGGCATTTCTGCATAAAACTCTGCTTGAGTTTCTTGTCCAGGCTTAAACAACTCAAATTCCAAACCACGACCCAAACCCGCTTGATTAATATCTGTTAGTAAACCATCCATTTGTGATCTATCAGGTAATTGTTTCAGCAAAGCACCAAAGGTTTTTTCAATATCCACCATTTGCTGCTTATAGCCCGCCAAATTAATCGCTTGACTCTTTTTATCTAAAAAAACTTGTCGTAGCTCTTGTTCTTTAGTTTTTGCTGTATCTAACGTCTCTAATGCAGGACTCCATAAAAAATAGTAGCCGAGGCCTAACAGAATTAAGAACAATGCGGCCAGCAATACTGCTTTAACTGGAGCAGGTAAACTACCTGCATTTTTAAAGTCTATATTATTAAAATCGTCTAACTTCATAATTAACTTTTACCTTCAGCATTAGTTTTTACAGCTGTATTTGCAGGTTCTTCCGTTTCTACTTTAGGTATTTTAATATTCACAGTTAATGTAAATGCATTCTGTTTTAACGAATTAACAAGCACTGATTTGATTTCAACTAAAACAGGTGACTCCAGCCAAGTGGAGGTAGATAAATTACGTACCAAGGTAGCAACACGTGCATTAGTATCGGCTACCCCTTCAATAGCAATCACATTCCCTTGCTGTTTAATACTTTTCAAATACATACCTTCAGGTAACTGACGGCTCAACTCATCCAATATAACCACTGATTGACTACGATTAGTTTGCAGATTTTCCACCACTTGCTTACGTTCCAGCATGGCACTAATTTGGTCTTTTAAATCTTTAATATCCTTAATTTCTTTATCTAGTTCAACAATAGCATTATCTAAACGTCCGTTTCGCTCTGTTTGTGCATCTGTTCTGCTGTTAATATAGGTTAACCCCATAAAAATAATGACAGATGCTGCGACAGCTGAAAACAGTGCCATTAAGCCGAACTCTCGCTGGCGCGCTTCACGCCTTGCTTGGCGATGAGGTAATAGATTGACACGTATCATATTGTTAATCCCCGCATTGCTAGTCCACAGGCAATGAGCAACGCAGGAGCATCGGTAGCTGCCTGCTGTTGCTTAAACCTAGCGCCCATTGTCATCGCATGAAATGGATTGGCAACTAAAGTATTCACTTGCGTCCGCTCTTGCACCATGGTGTCTATCGCCGGAATCGCGGCACAACCACCTGCAAGCACAATATGATCAACACGATTATATTGAGTAGAACTTGTAAAAAATTGCAATGCTCTTGCAACCTCCATCGCAAGTGACTGCACAAACGGCTGCAAAACTTCAGTTTCATAGCTTTCGGGTAATCCTCCCTTACGCTTTGCAATTTCAGCTTCCTCTAAGGACAATCCGAAACGACGTTGAATTTCTTGCGTGAGCTGCCCACCGCCAAAACTCTGTTCACGAGTATAGACCGAATTATTATCGTGCAAAACATTGATATGCGTCATCATTGCGCCGATATCCACAATCATCACCGTTTGCTCACGACCTGAGTTTGGTAACTGGCTTGCGACTAATGAGTATGCAGCTTCGGTCGCATAAGTTTCAACATCCATCACCGTTACTTTAAGACCTGCACCCTCTGCTACGGCAACACGATCTTCAATTTTTTCTTTGCGAGA
>JANOHT010000092.1:0-11655 GCA_031406605.1 Methylotenera sp.
GCTTTATTGCGGGCGCCAATAGTATTTTTTACGGTGAAAAATTACTGACTACAGGTAATCCTGAGGCGGCAACTGATAAGAAATTATTCGCTAAATTAGGCATTAACAAGATTTAAGCATGTTAGCTTCATTACAATTAGCACTAGATAAACGTAAAACAGACGGCTTGCTTCGTCAGCGGCGGTTATTAGATTCGCCGCAGGCCGAGCATATTGTCGCAAATAATCAGAATTATCTGTCGTTTTGCAGTAATGATTATCTAGGTTTAGCGAATCATCCAAAATTGATTGCTACCATGCAGCAAGCTGCCGGTGACTCTGGCGTAGGCAGCGGCGCTTCTAATTTAATCACAGGCCATCACCGTTACCACGATGAATTAGAAAAACAGCTCGCTAAGTTTGTAGAGCTACCTGCCGCGCTATTGTTTTCTACCGGCTATATGGCAAATATCGGCGTCTTAGGTGCATTAATGGGACGTCATGATGCGATATTTGCCGATAAACTCAATCATGCCTGCTTGAATGACGGCGCATATTTTTCACACGCGGAGTTCCATCGCTATCCGCATAATGATGTGGCAGCGCTTGAAAAATTACTTAAGGTTAGCACGGCAAAACATAAACTCATTGCCGCAGATGCCGTGTTTAGTATGGATGGCGATATTGCACCGATACCGGAATATCTAGCGCTATGTGAAAAATATGATGCTTATCTATATTTAGATGATGCACACGGATTTGGTGTGTTGGGTGAGCATGGCAAAGGCAGTTTGAGCCACTTTAAAGTAAAATCGCCACGCATCATCATGATGGCTACTTTAGGTAAGGCAGCAGGCGTTGCAGGCGCTTTTGTTGCAGGTGAAAAAGTAGTGATTGAGTATTTGATCCAGGCCGCTAAAAGTTACGTCTATTCAACTCCAGCACCACCAGCGCTATCTGCCACACTTGCAGCGTCAGTCAGTTTGATTGAGCAGGGTGATGATTTGCGTGCGCACTTAAATACTTTGATTGCGTATTTAAAAAATAATCTCAATTGTAAAAAATGGCAATTGTTGCCATCAGATACCTCTATACAACCTTTGATTGTTGGCAGTAATCAAGATGCATTGGCATTAAGTGAGTACTTGCAGACGCATGGCATATTAGTGCCTGCGATACGCCCGCCAACGGTGCCAACGGGTACAGCAAGATTGCGCATATCGCTTTCAGCTGCGCATTCACTAGAGAATATCAAACAGTTAATCGCAGCAATTCACCAAGCTGAAAGCGTTTTATGATCATCACGCCTGCTAATCTATATATTGAATCTACGGGTACAGGGCCAAACCTTGTCTTGCTGCACGGCTGGGGCATGCATGGTGCGGTGTGGCAACCGTTGGTGAAAAAGCTTAGCAAAGTCTTTACTTTGCACTTGGTGGATCTGCCTGGTATGGGCTTAAGCCGTACCATTGAGCCATTTCATTTGCATGCAGCTGCAGAAAAAATCGCAGAGATGTTGCCTGCAAATGCAGATATTGTTGGTTGGTCTTTAGGCGGACAAGTAGCGATGCGAATCGCACTCGACCACCCTGACTTGGTCCGCAGGCTCGTATTGGTAGGCACTACCCCATGCTATGTGAATAAAACTGATTGGAATGCGGGAATTGACCCAACTGTTTTTAAAAACTTCGCTGACAATGTCAATATTGACTATCACAAAACGATGACACAGTTTTTAACTTTGCAATGTATGGGTGCTAGCGATGCGCGCAGTACTGTAAAACTATTACGTAAAAAGTTTGCAGAACGCCCTGTGCCGACTACATACACTTTGCAAAAAGCGCTCAATATTTTATTGGAAGCTGATTTGCGTGCTGAGGTTGCGCAGTTAAGAAAGCCAACACTGCTCATTCACGGTGATAGAGACACTTTGGCGCCAGTGCAGGCCGCGCACTGGATGATGCAGAATTTACCTACAGGTTATTTGCGTGTGATCGCAGGCGCGTCACATGCCCCATTCTTATCGCATCAAGAGCAGTTTATTGAGGCTGTCATTCAGTTTTTAGAACCTGCCACGTCATCAAAAGCATTATAAGCATGGACGCAAAAGTGATGATCGATAGCTACCATATTGATAAAGCGCGAGCGCGCGCTTCATTTGGCCGTGCGGCAGGTACCTACGATGCCGCAGCGATATTGCAAAAGCAAGTACGCGAAGAAATGCTCAGTCGATTAGACTTAGTGAAGATTAGCCCACAAGTCATACTGGATGCGGGCTGTGGCACTGGTGCTGCCAGTCATGCTTTGCAAAAGCGTTTTGCAAAATCGCAGGTAGTTTCGTTGGATTTTGCGTTGCCGATGCTACAAAAAACACGTAGTACTAATCATCCAGCTGGTTTAGTTAAACAGATTAAGTCTTTATTCGGTGGAGCAACACAAAGCCTCGTGTGTGCCGATATTGAATCACTGCCGCTAGCAACATGTAGCACGGGTCTAATTTGGTCTAATTTAGCGATTCAATGGTGTAATGATTTAGACGCGGCTTTGCAGGAATTCCACCGCGTATTGCAACCTGAAGGTTTGTTGATGTTTAGCACCTTTGGGCCTGATACCTTGCGTGAGTTGCGGATTGCTACAAGTTCTAAGAATAAAGGTGAAAACAACTTTACCAGTGTCAGCAGGTTTATTGATATGCACGACATTGGTGATGCGCTGGTGCGTGCTGGCTTTAACGCGCCTGTATTAGACGTAGAGCGATTCACATTAACCTATGATGATGTGAAAAGTGTCATGCGTGATTTAAAAAGCATTGGCGCACATAATGCTACAGATGGTCGTGCACGTGGTTTACTCGGTCGGGGATTTTTGAAAAACCTGGAAGAAAGCTATGAGCAGTTTCGCACTAATGGAAAATTGCCGGCCACGTTTGAAGTGGTATACGGTCATGCCTGGCGCGGTAAAGATAAGCTCGCTGATGGTATTTCTCCCATCACATTTAAACCTAGAAATAAATAACCTGCATGGCACAGTCCTACTTTGTAATTGGTACAGATACGAATGTAGGTAAGACTTATATCGCTACTGCTTTAGTGCAGTATTTTGTATCAAAAGGCTTTAAAACTATAGGTATGAAGCCAATAGCCTCGGGCTGCGAATTCAACGAGCAAGGCGATCTTATCAATGACGATGTACTGGCATTAAGCAGCGCCAGTAACGTAAAGGCATTGCCAGAGTTAGTGAATCCGTATCGATTTTTGCCTGCGATTGCGCCGCATCTTGCCGCAGAGCAAGCTGGCATTACTATGCAAGTAGATGTGATTGTCCAAGCTTTTCGGCAATTAACAACCTTGTCCGATGTGGTGATTGTCGAGGGGGCAGGTGGTTTCTTTGTACCTATTAACAAAACAGAAACTCTGGCTGATGTTACCTTGCAACTTGATATCCCCATTATATTAGTGGTAGGCATGCGATTAGGTTGCATCAATCATGCGCTATTAACTGTCGAAGCGCTGGAAACTCGAGGCTTAAAACTTGCAGGCTGGATTGCTAACCAAATTGACCCGGATATGCCGATGTTTGAAGAAAACTTAACGAGTTTGCAGCAGCGAATTTCTGCCCCTTGCTTGAGCGTGGTGCGTTGGCAGGGTAGGCTAGACTTAAATAAATTGCTATAAGGTATCTCGTTATACGTTATCTTGTTATAAGTTATCTTGCCAATTCGGCAGCTTCAACCACTACTTTATACAGTTGTAACTCTTGCTGTGTTTTTATTCGCACACCGTTCACTGCAACCTGTCCACGTTTATTAGCCGCGATGCCATTAATCATCAAAGGCTGGCTTTGCCCCACAGCACGACCAGTAGCTGCATCATATTGCACGACCCTTACTTGTACTCGACCTACCGCTAATGGCGTCGGGTTAGCCACCACTGCAAATAAATTACCATTGCTGTCAGTTTGCGGCCCAGCTTGCAGATATTTCGCGGGGTGTTGCGGTAAATCTAAACGCACGTATTCGGCGGTAGATTGTTTGCCAATTTCAGAATTTGAATCAGCGGCTATCGCATAATTTTTGAGTGCATTAGTCATGTCGCCACGTTCTTCTGATATTTTTCCAAGTAAATAATGACTTGGCGCTGTTGGCAGTAATGTGTTGCTTTTTGCTAGATATTTTTCTGCGTCAGCTTTGCGCCCCATGTTAAACAGAGCAATGCCGCCTTGCACATGCGGTTTAAAGTAGTCTGGCTGCATTTGAATCGCTTTGTCGTAGTAAGCAAGCGCTTCAGTGGGCTTCTTCTGAGATAAAGCAATGTCACCTAATAACTCTTGAAAACGGGCTTCACGTGGCTCGCCTGCAATAGCTTGTTTGGCAAACTTGGTCGCGGCATCTATGTTCTTTTCGCTTAGTGCTTTTACACCTGCGTCATAGGCTTTATAAGCAGCTTGGGTAGATTTAAGTTTAGCCACCTTTTGTGCATAGATTTCTTTGCCCCAATTTCCGCCTGCACCTAATTGTGTAAGCGTCACTTTGTTAGCTGCAACACGTGCGTCAGAAGGTGGATGGCTTGCAAATAAGCCTTGAATGAAATCACTTTTTTTCCCTGTACTTAAGCGTACAAAGGTTTCTTGCAAAGCAACTGCAGAAGCAGGATCATAACCTGCTTTTTTCATGTAGCGCATGCCATATAAATCGGCCTCACTTTCGGCATCGCGTCCATATTTGCTGGTAGCTAACTGTGCGCCAACCTGGGCACCGCCTACAATTAAATTGGCGTAATTACTATCTTGTGTGGCCATGCCTACGGCAATCATTGCCCCCTGCATGAGTATGCCGCGCTCCATCCCTTTTGCGCCATGCCGCGCAGCCGCGTGTACAAGTTCATGTCCTATGACTGCGGCAAGCTCGGCCTCGCTATTGAGCTCATAAAGTAACCCACGGTTAAATGCAATTTTGCCACCAGGCATCGCCCACGCGTTAGGAACCGAGTCATTGATGATGGTAAATTCATAAGGTAACTTCCGGTCTGAAACTGCTGCGAGCCTATTGCCTACACTTTGCACATAAGCCGTTAGTTCAGGGTCTAGCGTGTAATCGCCTCCTTGGGATTGGCGGGCAGGCGAGTAATTTTGCTTGCCGATGGAAATTTCCTGTGCTTCTGAAACGACTTGAAACTCCCGCTTTTTAGTGACGGGATTCGTGCCACAAGTTGTTGTTAAAAGCACGAGTGTCGTTAACAATACAACTGTCATACTTCGAGATAAGGATCGGGATGTGTTTTTCAAAGCGATTGGTTTTGGCATGATAAATTCCTCTGACTTTACTTCAAGTTAGAGTATCTCAAAATTGACTAATTTTTGCTAGCAACAGATGCGTTAGGTGTGAGCTGATTAAAGTCGATTAATGGTTTTTTGGAATATGGGTCACCAAGCAAGCGCGGATATTCTTTAAAGTTATCGTTGATAATACTTTTAGTCGCATCAAACTCATCAAAATGCAAACCTGATAAATCCGCCCAAGTGTGAATCAGATTCTCACTGCCATAAGGTCTATCCAATGTAGTAGTCAAGTTTTGCAGATAGTTTTGCGTATGGCTATTCTTCCACAAAGGTGAAGCCCATAAAATAAAGGGAACTGTGTACATTGAGGGTAAAGGCGCGGCTTCGTTACGCCCTCTAAAATTGATACCTTTTGTATCGTACACCTCTTCTCCGTGATCAGAGAGGTAGAGTAATAAGCTATTATTTTTAGTGGCAGAAAGCGTCTTGATCAGCGTTGAAGCGACATAGTCATTGTAGAGTACCGCATTGTCATAACTATTATAAAAATCTAGCTGTTCCCCGTCTTCTACCCAAGACGGCACACCTTGCCTATCTGTAAATTTGGCGTAGTCACTCGGAAAGCGATATTTATAGTTCATATGTGTGCCAAGTAAATGAATGATGATAAATTTTCTTGGGGCAGGTTGGTTTAGCACCTCCTTAAATGGTTCGAATACTGCGCTATCGTATTGTCTAGCGTCTTGGCTACGATTATTGTTTAAATAATATTGCTCGTCGGTCTGCTTAGAAAATGAGGTCAACATGGTGTTGCGTTTGGTCATGGTCTGTTGATTGGTAATCCAATAGGTTTTATAGCCGGCTTGTTTCATCATGTTCATGATAGAAGGTTGTGTCATATACAAATCTGGATTCTCCTGATCCGCAAAAGTGAGCACTTCTTGTAACACCTCTATGGTGTATGGGCGCGGTGATACAACATTGGTAAAAGTAAGTAACTCATTTTTGAGGTTGTCGAGGTGTGGCGTGGTTTTTCTACCATAGCCATACAAGCTCATGCGCTGCCGATTGGTTGATTCGCCAATGACCAACACTAAGGTTGAGGGTAATCCCGCGTAGTCATCTTGCAAGTTTTTTAGTGGTGGAATCTGAGCATTTTGAACCAATAACTGCTGCATATTATTCAACTGTTTTTTATAGCTGGCAAAACCAATAATGGTTTGCCAAGGTACAGTGGGTTCCATGCTGGCGGCTAGCCGCTCTGTTGTTTCATCAAAAGAGCGATGCTTAATCAGCATATGCCTGACGAAAGGTGCAATAAATATCAAGCTGATAATTAAAGTGGACACGGCTATCTTGCTACGGTTAGTCAGGTAAACAGGTTTGATATTTTTCCATAAATAAAACGCGCCTGTACTATATAAAAATAAACTGCCAACTAATCCCCAGCTGAAATAATTGGAAATGTATTCAGACGATTCAGCAGTATTTGATTCAAATACGATGAACAATACGCTTTGAGAAAACTCTTGATGATAAATGTATAAATAGCCCAGGCTCATTAACGAGAAGGGCAGCAAGACTAAACCAATAATGGCAGAAATTGTACGGGTATGTTGAGGAAATAGCATGACTGGAATTAGCCATAGTGCGCTCATATACAGCGCTGCACGTGTACCGACAAATCCTGCGGTGCCAGTAGTTAAGATAATAAGTTGTAATACCCCAGAGAAAACCCAAAAAAACAGATACAGCCAAGCTAATCCCGCCCAGTCATTTTTAAGGACAATTTTCTGACTCACAACCATTATTTAATCTCTTTTCGATGTTAACAAGAGATTAATATTGCAATGACTGTGCCGCGTTCTATAAGGTTTTGAGTGTGAGTAACTAATTGATATTTATATTATTTTTATTTTTATTTTGATTGCAAGCTTAGGATAATAAAAAAATAATGCAAAATTACGTATAAAATGATTTTTTAATACGTATTTTGCAGATAAAAAGACAGGGATTGCTACGGTGATTTGTATCTAAATATGAGTTAAGACACGGATGTGTAAAGTTGATGGCTTTCAATATAATCAATGACGGTATCAGGCATTAGATAGCGGGCAGATTTTTTTTGCTGCAAAGCTTGCCTGATTGCTGTGGATGAAATATCTAAAGCGGTCACTTGCTGCATGGTCACAAAACCTGCAGCAGCTTCATGTAAGTCGTCACCATTTTCTGTGTAATGATTGTGCAGAAAGGTTTCTAATATTTTAGGTAAAGGTTCATTTGGTAAACCTTCTCTCGTAGCTTTTTTAGCGTTCGCTAACTTTAGCGGTCTTTGCACAAGTGTAATGTGGCACCGTTGAATAATTTCTTCCCAACGACGCCAAGTGTTAAGTTTGGTAAAAGCGTCAGTTCCCATCAATAATACTAGGCTAACTTGATTGCCTAATTCTGCACGCAAGCTTTCCAGTGTGTCTATCATATAAGATGCGCCCGTTCTGCGAAGCTCAATATCGTCAAAGCTAAAAATAGGATTGTTAGCGATGCCTAAACGCACCATGGCTGCGCGATGTTCTGCAGAAACTGAAGGCGCAGATTTATGCGGCGGGTTTGCGGAGGGGATGAAGCGAACTTCATTAAAATGCAATGTATCTGCAAGTTCTTGTGCCATGCGTAAATGGCCGAAGTGAACAGGGTTAAAAGTGCCGCCCAAAAGGCCAATTACACGCAATTTAAAAACCTCTTGGGGATGGAGTCATAGAGTTAATCATTACATGAAAGTCTTTTAAGCTCTGACGTGACCGTCACCTAACACTACATATTTAAGCGATGTTAAGCCTTCTAAACCTACAGGCCCGCGAGCATGTAATTTATCCGTCGAGATGCCGATTTCAGCCCCCAAGCCATACTCAAAGCCATCTGCAAACCGTGTAGAAGCATTCACCATCACGCTGCTGGAATCTACCTCACGTAAAAATCTGCGGGCTTTAGTATAGTTTTCAGTCACAATCGCCTCAGTGTGTTGGGATGAATGTTGATTGATATGCGCAATCGCTTCATCTAAGCCAGTGACGACTTTGCAGGAGATAATTGCCGCAAGATATTCTGTGTAAAAGTCTTCTTCAGTGGCTGGTATAGCTTGTTTTAATAGCAGACATGTTTCAGCACAGCCACGAATTTCAATGCCATGAGCAGTGAGCATGTCGGCTAATTTTGGCAACATTTTGGATGCAACTGAGCGCGCAATCAGTAATGACTCTGCGGTATTGCATGTACCAAGCCGCTGCGTTTTACTATTTTCTAAAATCCGCAAAGCCTTATCAAAATCTGCTTCGTCGTCTATATACACGTGACAATTACCATCCAAATGTTTAATCACAGGGATGCGTGCATCGTTAGAAATCCGCTCAATCAAACCCTTGCCGCCACGTGGCACAATGACGTCTACATACTGTTTCATGGTGATGAGTTCGCCTACCGCGGCACGGTCAGTCGTTTCTACTACTTGAATTGCTGTCGCTGGCAAACCAGCTGCTTGCAGACCTTCGTGTACCAGCTCCGCCAGTGCCTTATTACAATGTATGGCCTCACTGCCTCCACGCAAAATAGCAGCATTGCCTGACTTAATACAAAGCCCAGCTGCATCTACTGTAACATTAGGCCTGGCCTCGTAAATAATACCAATTACGCCGAGCGGTACGCGCATTTTCCCAATCTGGATGCCGCTAGGTAGATATTTAAAATCGGTCATTTCTCCAATAGGGTCAGCAAGGTTGACGATTTGCTTCAGGCCTTCCGCCATGGTGTTAATAGACTTTTCAGTGACCGTCAATCTGTCGAGCATCGCTTCGTCCAGCCCACTGGCGCGCGCAGCGTCTAAGTCTAATTTATTTGCAGCTAATAGCATGGTTTTTTCACGCAGTATTGCCGCTGCAATATGTGTAAGTGCAAGGTTTTTAATGTTAGTGTCAGCACTCGCCATCAAGCGTGAGGCTTTGCGCGCCTCAACACCTATATTTTGCATATATTGTTTAACGTCAGTGATTTTAGTATCCATGATTTTAGTACCTATGATTTCAGCATCCATCATTTATTATACTTTTATAGTATAGAAGTATTTAGGTTATTAAGAATGACGCGCTAGCGTCCACGGACTCTCGATAGTCCAAAACACAATCTAGAAATTTCTAGCCAAGCGTCGCCCTGCATGACGCCTTTAGCTGTTTTATCGATATCAGCCAGCTTTTGCAGTGCTGCCTCAAGCTGGCGCAGACTTAATCTGGTCAATGCGCTTTTTACTAATGATTGCCTGTCGCCAAAAATGCGCGCACTAGTCATGGCGTTCATCACATTTTCGCCACGCATCTCTGCTTGTTTAACTCGTACTAATGGCCGTAATACCCACATCAATGGATTCATCACTGCAACAGGCTGTTCACCCTCATCCTTCAGGCCCTGCAATATACGCACAGTGCGCGCAGTATCACCTGCCAAGACAGCTTCACCTAATTGAAAGGCATCATAGCGTGATACATTAAGTACAGCTTCGCGCACGGTTTCATCACTTAACACCCCTTTTGGGTACAGCAACCCTAGTTTTTGTACTTCTTGATGCGCTGCAAGCAAATTACCCTCTACCTGATGCGCTAAAAAGTCTAGTGTTTGCGGGCTGGTTTGTTGGCCTTGCTGCGCTAATCGACTTGCGATCCATTTTGGTAGATTAGCGGCATCTACTTCTGATAATGTGATGGTGACAGCCTGATTTTCAAGTGCAGTAAACCATGCGCTATTTTTTGTCTCACGCTCTAACGTTGGTAGAATAATCACCACAGTGGTGTCTGGTATTGTCTTACTTGCTAGGGCTTGTAGCGCTTTACCACCATCGACTCCCGGCTTGCCAGATGGGATATTGATTTCTAATAATCGATGACTTGCAAACAGCGAAATAGACTGACCATAAGACTGAATCTGTTGCCAATTAAAATAGCGTTCGACCACTAAGCTTGTACGCTCATCAAAACCTTGATTACGTGCAGCGGCGCGAATGGCATCCAAACTCTCACGCTGGGCTAGAGCCTCATCACCCACCAGTACATAAAGGCTTTGTAAGCCTTGATTAAGATGTGCTTCGAGTTGTGCCCCACTATTCTTGATGGCTAAGCGCATGGATGCAATGAAATGCTAATTAGTCTGTGAATTGGACGCTGAATTGACTGCGGGTTTAATCGCACTTAACCTACGTAAAATCTCGCGTATTGCATCATTGCGCATGTCTGCGTTTAATCTAGCCTCTTCATCGGCTTTACCCAATAGCGCGTTATCGTTGTATGAAAAATCACGACGTGAACGTACTGTTTGTTCTTCACTCCACAGCGGCTCTGTAGGCGCACGCGTTCTAAAGCTTGCACGATAATTGAGTTCAAATTCCCGTACTAAACCATCACCACTTAGAGACAAAATACGCTTTTCGTAAGATTCTCCCAACATTTCTAGTCGTAAATCTGCACTTTCAGCATTGTCTACCACCTTAATGCCATTGGTATCGAAGGTTCGTTTCAGATCCTTTGAAATAGTGAGTTTACTGCCTTCAATATATAAGTTTTTGAACGACAAATCTGCCGCACCGCGCAGTTGAAATCCACAGGCAGAAAGCGTTAACGTAAATACCAGCACTAGGATGCTAAGCCTAGAAAGACCAGTCAAGTTTGAGCGAGAGTTTTGCATGGATTACCCCACAACAACGTTAATAAGTTTGTTCGGTACTACAATAACTTTACGTACAGCCATGTTATCTGCAATGAATTTTTGTACACAAGGTTGTTGCAAAACCAGTTGTTCTAAAGCTTCTTTGGTTTCAGTTTTCGCAACGGTAATATTACCGCGTAGCTTACCATTCACCTGAATCACATATTCTAGAGTATCTTGCACCATTGCGGCTTGATCCGCCACTGGCCAACTGGCATCAAGTATATGACTATGTGGACACAGTTCAGCCCAAATCGCTTGGCAAATATGCGGCACAATCGGCGAGAGTAATAACGCTACATTCTGCAAAACTTCCTGGCGTACTTGGCGTGTAATTACGTCAGTACCTTCAATTTTGGCTAACGCATTCATTAATTCCATTACCGATGAGATTGCTGTATTGAAGCTGTGACGACGTCCATAGTCATCAGCAACTTTTTCAATCGTTAAATGTAATTGTAAGCGGATTGCTTTAAGTTCTGCATTAAGTTCACCAGATGCGTAAGCTGAAATTCCGCCTAATTCAACATGTTCATACACCGCTTTCCAAATTCTACGCAAAAATCGATTCGCACCTTCTACACCGCTATCAGCCCATTCCAGGCTTTGTTCAGGCGGTGCGGCGAACATCATGAATAAGCGTGCGGTATCTGCGCCA
>JANOHT010000095.1:0-14649 GCA_031406605.1 Methylotenera sp.
TTTGCAACTCTAACTTGGGTTATTACACCAACTTTATGAATTTGCTGGATTTATCGGCAACCGCCGTGCCCACTGGTTTTCAAGAGAATGGCTTGCCGTTTGGGATTACTATTTGTGCACCAGCATTTAAAGACATGCAACTGCTCAAGTTTGCGGCCAGCCTGCAACAATTGACAGTAAAAACTCTGGGAGCCACTGGGTTACATAATCAATATATTATCAATGAATAGAGACTTGTCATGACCAATACTGAAAATTTTATTAATGTCGCAGTCTGCGGAGCACATATGAGCGGTTTGCCATTGAACCCGCAGTTAACAGCACTTGGTGGCGTATTTGTAGAAGAAACTCAAACTGCAACAGAATATCGGCTATATAAATTAAATGGCTTTACTCCAGCACGCCCAGGCTTAATTAGAGTGTCTAATAATGGCGTAGCTATTAGTCTGGAAATATGGAAATTGCCCTTGGAAAATTACGGTGCATTTGTTGCAGGCGTGCCTGCGCCGTTGGGTTTTGGTACTTTAAAACTATTGGATGGCAGTGCCGTTCAGGGATTTTTATGTGAGTATTATGCAACCTTAAATGCGATTGATATTTCTCATCTTGGTGGATGGCGCGGCTATTTGAAAGAGGAAAATTAAGCGAGTAACCAACGATATGAGTTATATTTTTTGAAGCCAATACATTATTCAAGCAGCTGAATTTAAGGCTAAAGCCGCAATGTGTGGAGGTAACTTCTTTAAAAGCTAGCGATGGCTCTTTTCATTAATAATATCCAAGTATAATCACACAAAAGATTCTATTGGATTTGAAAATGCAAAATATCGTTGAAAATGTCACTACTGTCGCTCATGTGATTCAGCTCGCAGTGGCACCAGTATTTCTGTTGACAGGTATAGGTGCTATTTTATCGGTGTTGGCTGGTCGCTTGGGTCGTATTGTAGATAGATTTAGGATGTTGACTGAAAGGCATGACACCTACTTGCCTCAAGTGTCACGTGAGTTGCATATTCTGTCTCGTCGCGCAACTTGGGTACATTGGTCAATCACTTTGTGCACAATATCAGCACTGCTTGTTGCCCTCGTCATAGGTGCTTTATTTGTTGGCTCTGAAATTAACTTAGATCCATCGCATCTTGTTTCACCCATGTTTATTTTAGCCATGTTGAGCCTGATATTAGGTTTAGTGTGCTTTTTACGTGAAATATATCTTTCTATTCATACATTTGAGTTGCCACCTCATTAGATTTATAAAGACCAAAAATTAACTAAAATAAAGACAAACGATTTCAGTAAACAGATTTAATCTGAATTCGAGTCTGTATTGCCACCATAAGGTATAACTACAGTGAGCTTGTTTGGCTCGGTACATTGTACTTAGCGTTTTATATTTATTTTATTGTAATAAATTAAGTCAAGAAATTAACTAGAATTAACATGTTAAGAATCAAGGGGCTAAGTTTTATGTGTGCGTTTGCGAACAGACAATAGAGCCAATTTTTATTAGGCTGACTATCATATGAATCAGAATTCTTTGAGATTTGCAGCGTTGACACAGTCCGCTTCTCAGAATCTTGTATTGTCCGGTTCGTGGACAGCGCTAAGGCTACATACAGCTATTCCTCTGCTTGATGCCATTAAAGTGTCTAGAAAAATTGAAATCACTGCAGATTGCTCAAATGTTCAGGCGTTAGATACCTCAGGCGCTTGGGTTTTGAATAAGTTTTTCATTCGATTGCGTAGTGAAGACGTTGTCATTACATTGCAAAACTTGAATCCTAAGTTTGCTAGGCTTTTAGACGCCATTGCAGAAGAAATTGAAAGGCAGGGTAATGAGCCCCAATTGTTGACTAAATCTTCCCCGATTTTTTTTGAAAGTGTTGGACACTCAATAGTAGATATCTTAAAACAAACGGGAGATTTTTTAGCTTTTGTAGGTGAGAGTGCGGCTGCACTCGCAAGGTGTATCGTGCGTCCAGCAAGTGTTCGTTGGCGTTCAATTCTAGGCAATATACAGACTTCTGGATTCGATGCATTACCAATTGTCGGTCTGTTGTCATTTTTACTTGGTATTGTGGTGGCATATCAAGGCGCAGACCAATTAAAGCAGTACGGTGCAAATATATTCGTTGTCGACCTTATTGGCTTGTCTATGTTGCGTGAATTTGCCCCTTTAATTACCGCAATCATTATTGCTGGGCGTTCCGGCTCAGCCTATGCAGCACAGATTGGAACGATGGTTGTCACTGAGGAGATTGATGCAATGCGCACACTTGGCATCTCACCTCAAGAAATGCTGGTTTTGCCGAAATTAATCGCATTAGTTATTTCATTGCCATTGCTCACTATGTTTGCCGACATGCTTGGCGTGTTAGGTGGTGCAATAATGGCAAAAACGCAACTTGGAATAGGGTACAGCGAGTTTATAGATCGGTTTGTCTATTCTGTCACCCCCACAACCTTACTAGTAGGGCTTGGCAAAGCGCCGGTATTTGCAGCCATCATTGTGATAGTGGGTTGCTTTCAAGGCTTTCGCACTAAAGGTGGTGCTAACAGTGTAGGTCAACAAACTACGCGTAGTGTTGTGCAATCTATTTTTTTAGTGGTTGTTGCAGACGCCCTTTTTTCAATAGTATTTAGTACGCTTGGTCTCTAGCATGCAGAATGAATCCCAGCAAAATGAAGTGGTTATAGCGTTTAGTAAGGTAGCCACGCATTTTGGCGACAAAGTCGTTCACTCTGAAATCAATCTTGAAGTACGACGCGCCGAAATATTTGCATTGATAGGCGGTAGCGGTTCGGGTAAGTCTACATTACTGCGTGAAATGATTATGTTGCATCAGCCTAATGCTGGCTTGATCAAATTGTTTGGGGTCAACTTACAAAAAATTAAGGAAGATGAAGCCCGTGCATTGCGTCAGCGATGGGGGGTGATGTTTCAGTTAGGTGGGTTGTTTGATTCATTGACAGTGTTAGAAAATATCGGATTGCCGCTACGTGAACACACCAAACTACCAGATGGATTGATTAATGAAATTGCAGCGTCTAAGTTGGCTATGGTCGGTCTAAATACTGAAGTTGGCGCACAATATCCATCTGAGCTTAGTGGTGGAATGATGAAGCGGGCATCATTGGCTCGTGCGATTGCGTTGGATCCGGAACTGCTTTTTTTAGATGAGCCTACCGCTGGTCTTGATCCTGCTAGCGCTGCTGGTGTAGACGAATTGGTGCTTAAGTTGCGTGATATGTTAGGGCTGACTATTGTGATGATTACACATGATCTTGATTTATTGTGGCAAGTGGCTGATCGTGTAGCTGTGTTAGCTAACGGAAAAGTGCAAGGAATTGGGTCAATGTTAGAACTTTCAACCAGTGAAAATCCAGATATTCGTCAATTCTTCGATGGGCCACGAGGTAGGGCTGCGAACCCCCCCAAGAAACAGCCTATAGTGAAATCTTCTAATAGTGTAATTGGAGAACTATCATCGATACAAAAGTGAATTATGCTGTAGTTGGGGCGTTTGTATTGCTGCTAGGTACAGCTTTAATTGCAGCCGTGCTTTGGCTTGCTTCAGGAGGCGCTTTTCAAAAGAAATTCGATATGTATTTAGCCATCGAAGATGAATCTGTAGCCGGACTAAATTTGAACGCACCGGTCAAATATAATGGGGTTAATGTCGGTAAGGTACAAGCTATTCAGCTAGACCCCAATAATCCAGAGCGTGTACGGTTGTTGTTTGCTATTGAACGAGGTACACCAATAAAAGTAGATACTGTCGCAGTGTTGAAAACACAAGGATTAACGGGATTTGCTTATGTGGAGCTTGGCGGAAGCACTAAAAATGCATTGCCATTGCGTGCGACTGGGGGTGAACAATATCCAGTGATTCGAACTATCCCTTCGCTCAGCACGCGCTTGGAAACTGTACTAACTAAAGTGCTTGAAAAGCTCGACCATACCACTACTAATATTGATTTACTTCTGAGTAACGAGAACCGACAAGCTTTTCAAAGCACATTGGCAGATCTTGCCACAGTATTTCGTACCATCGCGGCACGTAAAGATACCATAGATGCCGGTATCGTAAATGCTGGACGTACATTTAACAACAGTGCTCGCGCAACTGAGAAAATTGGACCACTTATTGAACAGATTGAACGCAGTGCCAAGGCGATTGAAAATACAAGTAATGAAGCAACGTTGGCGGTCAATAACGCAAATAAAACTGTTAACACTGTTGGTACTGATGTTAGTCGCTTTACCAATGAAACGCTTCCAGAGTTACAACGCCTGATAGGTGAGCTGAATATGATGGCGGGATCATTACGACGTCTTAGCGAGCAGACTGAGCGTGATCCAGCGAGCTTGTTGCGTGGCCGCGCTACGGTGCCTGAAGGGCCAGGAGAATCGCAATGATTAGATTAAAGCTAGTGAACCTGTGCCATTTATGTATGATTGGTTGTGCTGTTGTAATGGTTGCTGGTTGCGCTTCTATACTTCCAGCACCACCTAAGCAATCCTCTTATTATTCCTTGGATGGACGCGAGTCTAAGCCTCCAGCCCAAATGGTTCAGTCTGCATCTACGACTATTACTAAGCCTACAATGATTATTAGTACTCCACGTGCTGCACCTGGTTATGACACTCAACATATCATTTACGTGCGCAAGGCGCACAAGCTCGAGTACTTTGCACATAGTGAATGGATTGACAAGCCAGCTCGAATGTTGGCACCGCTAATTGTGACCGCTATTGAAGATACTAATGCTTTCAACGCAGTTGTGATGTCTCCTAGCCATGTGGTTGGAGATTTTAGACTCGATAGTGAGATTATTAAATTGCAACAAGAGTTTGATAGCCAACCAAGTAAAGTAAGATTTATACTTAGGGTTTACATGGTGAATAACTTAACGCGTAAAGTAATTGCGTGGAGAGAGTTTGATGAGGCGGTCATCTCAACGAGTGACAATCCATTTGGTGGAGTCGTTGCAGCCAATAAAGTAGTCAACTTGGTGTTGGAAAAATTAACCGTATTTTGTAGTGAAACACTCTTGCAAAATTCTCTTGTGCAAGACAAAAAGTAAAGCTGCTTTTAGCCCACTTTAGTTATATTGAATAGGTCAACCGAAGCGTTTCGGTTGTGTTAGTTTGTGTTGTTCTGAAGTTGAAGAGTCACAGTTGACTTTCAAAACTGCCTATGACTCAGAAAATACTTTCCACAATATCTGTGGATAACTCTGTGATTAACTGTGCCTTAAAACTGTAACATCTCAATTTGTAAGGGTTTTTTCTAATAGCCTAAATTTTGGACTTTTATTTATCTTTTTATAAATCAATAACTTAGATTGGCTCTATTGATTGGTAAGAAATATTACAATACTTAATGTAATACTTTAAATGTGTGTGCATAAGTTAAGTAGTCTCAGATTGCTAATTTAAGTTTTTTCAGCGTTAATATGCTCCTGAAGCTTTGTATTTACTCATTCCACACTTAATTGATAGCCGTGCAATTTTTGTAAATCACTTCGAATTTTCTTCAATATTACGCTCCAAATCTTGTTGTAAAAACTCAATTTATGCATGGTTAGAAGTAACAAAATATATCGTTGGGATATTGAGCATTAACGTGAAGGCATCACTTTTCATTAACTTTTCGAAGAATCGGAGCGATTTAATAAGCAGTGTATGCCAATAAATATTAGTTTTGTAATATGAAGTTAAGAGAGTAGCGTACTGAAGAAAGTGGTAGTATTTTTATATATTTCTTGCCTATGCATTACATTTAGATAATGTTGTTTAGCGTAAAGCGAGTCATTACATTAAAGGGCATAGCTGATGAAAAAACCTTACTATATAGATTTCCCTCAAGAACATATTGAAGGTCAAATGCATAGATACCGTTGTATTTACTGTCAAGAAGAGACAACGACTATCAATGGTAAATTGGAAGGACACCTTCCATCGTGTGAATATAGGATTAAGTTAGAAAAAGCCGGATACGAGTCAGTAGGGTCATCAGCAAAGCCAGCCTCTTCTGATTCAGATGACTTTGATTGATTAACTTTACCTGAATCTTTCTGGATGAATATTCTCCTACGACGCGTAGAACTTAACCTAACGTCGCTTAGTGATTTCGTTTTTCATTTCACGTGAAATAAGTTTGGTTAGCGAACCAAGTTCTTTTGCAAGCAATAACAATAGGTCATCTAGCGTTACGATGCCAACTAGACCACCATCGTCATCTATAATAGGAAGGCGTCGCACTCCTTTGGTTGCCATGGTTTGAATCGCCTCAAAAATACCGACACTTTCATTTATTACAACAAGCTTCGTTAGCATAATGTCACCAGTTGTAATGACACTACAGTTTAGTTCTGTTGCTATTAATTCAATGACAATGTCTCGATCTGTGACGATACCAACAGGTTTAACTAGATCACCCTGATATTCGATAACCACAACATCACCTACATGATACTTTCGCATTAATTTTGCGGCGTCCAGCACCGTTGCATCGCGTTGTATCGTGATAATTTCTCGATTGCAGATTGAACCAACTGTCATGAAGTTCTCCCTTTGTAATAGGTAGTATTAGCTAAATTTATACATGTGCAGCTAGATTTTGGTAAGCCTTTTAATAAATTTACTCAATAGAAAACTATCATTCCGAGACCACCATTAAGTTGATGCTCGCATCTAACAGTATCAATAATCAAGCATTTAGTTAATTCGTGTGAACACGTATATACGTGTTCACACGAATATTTTTATTTACTTCAGTCGAGTAGATTAGATACTGTAATCACAGGAAGTGGTGGGTTTTTTGATTTTTTATATAGCCAGCTTGAATATGACTCTTAATTTTCAGGGGATGTTGAGCGTGTTGAAATTATATTTTCCCGTAATTTTTATTAAAACAATAGGTTAGTAATCATTGTAATTTTTATTTTTTTCTAAAAGAGAATGATGCCTTTTTAAAATTGGCAACTTTTAATCAGATTATAAAAATATGTTAGCTAGCAGAACTAGAAGTGGAGAAATGATCATGGAAAAGGAAAATAATCAGTTTAATGAAGCAACGGTTTCATATGAGGGTTATATGTACCCCGATGGACTGAGGAAAGCTGATGCTTTAAGCAACTTAGCTGAGATTATGCTATTTGATGACGGCATCATTAAATCTTGCAACAAGGCGGGTGCCGAATTATTAGGCTGTAAGCCTAACACTTTGGTATTGGAACATGTTTCCAGAATATTGCCTCAATTAGGTGAAATTGCCCTAATCAAGGGAGACAGAGTTAATCCATATTTGCGCTTTCTCTCCCGTGTCGGTCACCGTTTTGAGGTCGTTGGAATCGGAGGAGCACGTTTTTTAAGTGCATTATTTTTTAATGATATTGAATGTTTCAATCATCATTATTTGCGAATCATTCTCCAGCCCGTGACAAACCCATCTTTAAATTGAGTGCTAAGCGATAGGAAATTTACTTATATTTCGGGTGGAGTAGGTGAGTCAGAACCAGCAATGATGGAGGCAAGGCCGATGTCAGGATAAGAGTTTACCCATCATCAAATGATGATGGGTAATAGTGCTTCTGAGATTCGCACGGTGGTGCTCGTTGATTGTGGGTCAAGAAGTTAGCCATTAAAGCGATGTAGTGGGCGTTAAATTGGATGTCGCGCCGCTATATCATCGAATGTAACATTCCATCATGTGACACAGACTTTAATATTGATTTGCATAACCCACTATTAGCTAATGTGAGTAGTGACTATGTTCAATGATCGAGCTGAGGCTGCAAAAAAACTAGCAAATAAGCTCATTATCTACAAAGGCATGCATCCGCTTATCTTGGCGATTCCGCGCGGTGCCGTGCCTATGGCAAAAATTATTGCCGAGACATTAGTTGGTAGCTTAGATGTAGTGTTAGTCCGTAAACTTAGAGCACCACACCAACAAGAGCTAGCGATTGGCGCTATAGATGAAAGTGGGAGGACTTATATTGCTGACTATGCACAATCAGTGGGTGCTGATAGCCAATATATAGAGGCAGAGAAGAAGTTTCAAATGGATATCATCAAAGAAAGGCGTGCACAATACACCCCAGTGCGTGCGCCAATTGATCCAACTGGTCGCATTGTTATTGTTGTTGATGATGGGCTTGCAACTGGCGCTACAATGCTTTCGGCTCTACATTCACTCCACACCGGACAGTTATCAAAATTGATTTGCGCTGTACCCGTTTCTCCCCCAGCCACTTTAAAGAAAATTGCCGAAATTGCAGATGAAGTTGTTTGTCTTGAAGCGCCAGATAACTTCAAAGCGGTGGGTCAGTTTTACCTAAACTTTCCTCAGGTTGAAGATGATGAAGTGATAAAAATTTTGCATTCAGCAGAACCAGCCAACAATAGTAATATTTATGACACACATAGCCAAGTTCCGTTTACATAGATGGCTAGTATGGATGCTATTGGTAAGGATAAACTAAATGAAAAGAAATGAGTTAAGCGTCGAAAAAGTAGGAAATCCTCCTATTGGAACTTTGCCGGTAGCTTACGCGCTTGAATTGCATAGAATGATTGAGCAGGCAGCCTATTTTCGTGCAGAAAGTGATGGTTTTAGGCTTTCCCCTTTAGATTATTGGCTTGCTGCCGAGAATGAAATGCAAAAGTTTCCTTGATACCCCTTGTTTTCCTGGGATTTCAACGAGGCTTTAGAGAGGATTACTGAACCTCACCAACCTCAGTAATGCCTTCACGAATTTTTGCTAATAATTTACCACTTTAGTTCTCTCAAAAGCATCTGAAAATCTTGATTCTCAGACGTAATAATTTCATTGCGTCTATAGTCCTTATAGACTATATCTTCATCTTCATTATGAAATTGTTGGGCTCTAAAGTACATCCTAATAAATTAAAAAATTATTTTTTAATAAAAAGGATTTCGATGAACTTAATTGTGCGACACAATTTATCAATAGGTTTTTTTGTATTACTTGGTGTTGTGCTGCCATTACATGCACATGAAAGTGTTCAAGCGTCGAATGAGCCGCTTTTAAACTCCTCTTTACAGATTCAATCATTACAAGTCAAAGGTCAGTTACCTGTGCTAGATAAAGGTATCGCAGACCTTAAATTCAATGAAGTATTTAAAACGCCAGTTGGGCCACGTGGAATGGAGCCTTCTGAAAAATTGATCTCTTTAAATAATAAGCGCGTCCGTATTGTTGGCTACATGGCTAAACAAGAAACACCGACTCCTGGCTTATTCATAGTATCGCCACTGCCAGTTAATATGGGTGATGAAGATGACAAGTTTGCAGATGATATGCCTGCCAATTCAATTTTCGTTCATTTAGATAATCCTAATGTGTTGGTGGATTATGTTCCAGGACTTATTAATCTGATAGGTGTATTGAGTGTTGGAAATGCTCATGAAGTCGATGACCGCATTTCATACGTGCGTGTCAAGTTAGATCCAGAGTTGTCAGGGTTAGCGATGGTAAAGCCTTAAATTATTAAAATTGTGACTCTCAAAGTTGAGTAAGTAAATAAGTTTTAAAGAATGTGTATTCATAGTTTTATAAATACAGAAGTTTAATAAATAAGTCCTTAATTTAAATGGAGTTTTGTGATGAAATCTCAGAAATTTTCTCTTAACTGTATCAGAACATTGGTTGCAATCACGTTTGGTAGCGCTGTGTCAGTTGCAGTTGCAGCACCATCAGTGACTCGCCTTACGCCGCCTAGCGAACGCTTTGCTACTGGTGTAGCTGATCCTAGTGCACCAATGATTGCACGTTTTTTGCCAGGTCAAAAGTTTGATTTGCAAGCGACATTAAAGCCAGATGCTGGTGCTACTTTTACAAGTTTTCAATTCGCAGTTGATGGTGTTGCTGTGCCAGTAACTGCTAGTACATCAGGTATTGTCACTACAGGGTTAAACGCAGGTTTGATTGCAGGTACTGCGGTTGTTTCTAAACGTGCTTACTCAAATAATGTGCCAGGTATTCATACATTAACAGTGACTGCTACACAAAGTGATGGTCAAACAGCTACTGCGACAGGTAGTTTTGAAGTGGTTGGCATTACTGCACAAGGCCGTCAAGCTAAAAACATCATCATCATGTTAGGTGATGGTATGGGCGCTGCGCATCGTACAGCAGCACGTATCATGGCTAAGGGTTATGCACAAGGTAAGGCTAAAGGTCGTTTGGCAATGGATACATTCCCAGTCACGGGTATGGTCATGACTGCTTCATTAGATACTATCGTGACAGACTCAGCGCCTGGCATGGCTAATTACGTGAATGGCAACAAACAGGCTTCAGGTCAAGAAGGCGTATGGCCAGATGATACAGCTAATGCATTCGATAACCCACGTATGGAGTATTTGTCAGAATATTTACATCGCATACAAGGTAAATCACTTGGTATTGTGGCAACGTCTGATGTTTTCGATGCCACACCAGCGGCTAACGCAGTTCATACTTCAAACCGTGGTAACGGCACAGGTATCGTAGATCAGTTTTTAGATGACCGTAATTTAACAGGTTTAACAGTATTAATGGGTGGTGGGCGTAAATGGTTCTTACCAAATCCTTCCAACAGTGTTAGCCCTCAGGCTGCAAACGGTTCACAACGTCGCAATGCTAATGACTACACATTAACAAGTGACATTACGAGTGGTTGGGGTGCAGCACCAGGTGCGTTAGACCCTGCACGTGACTTAATTAGCGACTTTCAAACTGCTGGCTTTACTTACGTAGCGGATAACACAGCATTGCAAAGTGCTGGTACGCCAGACAAATTACTAGGTTTATTTTCATACTCAAATATGAATGTGGCTTTTGACAAGATTAATGGTCGTCGTGGTACAACTTCTATCGTCAATGACTATGGTTTCCCTGATCAACCAATGTTGGACGAGATGACGACTAAGGCCATTGGCGTATTGGCTAAAAATCCTACTGGTTTTGTGTTGATGGTTGAAGGGGCTTCAATTGATAAGCAAGCACATAACATGGATTCTGACCGTTGGATTGAAGAAGTGATTGAGTTTGATCGTGCAGTGCAAGTGGCTAAAGATTATGCGACTGCGAACCCAGATACATTAGTGATTGTCACTGCTGACCATGAAACAGGGGGTGCTTCAATCATTGGTGCATCTACTGTAACAGACGCTGCATTACGCTCAAAGACAAATACTACGGCTAGTATGCGAGACAGCGTAGTGGGTACTTATCAAGCTGCGAAGTTTCCTAAATACACGATTGCTGCCGATGGTTACCCAGTGACTACTGACATCGATAACAAAATGTTGATAGGTTACGGTGGTAATGCCGACCGTTATGAGGCTTGGGTATCTAATACTCAACCTGCACAAGATAGCCAACAACCATTCATTGCATCATCACCATTAAACACTTACCCATTGACACCTAGCGTGCGTAACAGTAGCACTGGTTACTTAATTACAGGTCAAGTGCCGGGTGATACAGCAGTGCATACAGCGACAGATATTCCATTATCAGCTTTTGGCCGTGGTTCAGCACTCTTTACAGGTTTAATGGATAACACTGATGTGTTCTTTAAATTTGGCCAAGCTGCAATTGGTGGTGTGAAGTAACTTTTATATTCAATAAATTAGTAAGTAGCTAGGTTGCTTTATTAAGTCCTAGCTACTTTTAACTAAACTAAAGTGAAATTACTATAAGTGAGGGTGTTATGTTTAAAAACTTTAATGTATTACGTAATGTGACAACAACTGCAATATTGGGTTTGAGTCTATTATCAGCATCCGCACACGCAGACTACAGCTTTAATTTTGATGGTGCTGCAAGTGGTACGTCAGCCAATGATTTAGCGGTTAATCCTTATACTGGCGTGTCTTTTTTAAGTGGCTTTTTAACAGCTGACCTTGATGCAGATGGCTATGAGATTTTAGATGCTTTTAACCAAACGATTCCAGAATTTACACACTGGGAAACTTATTCTGATAGCGATATTAAGGTGAGAGATCCTGCATTTTATAACCGCGGTATAGCACCATCTCCGATTAATGCACTTGATGCAGTGTTTGATCAGATTTTTATTAAATTCGATACAGCGCAAAATCTAACATCTTTTTCTGCACAATTAGATAATAGTCAGTTTGGTATTTACAATGCCTCTTTTATTTTTCTGGATGCATTAGGCAAAACGTTATCTACAGTGGATTTTGATTCTTATGCCAACCCAGGTGCAGTAATTACATCGGGTTCAATAAGTGGAGTGAGTGGCATTGTATTAAGTGGCGGCAAGCTTTATGACAATATTAACATTAGCACGGTAGCACCAGTGCCTGAACCAGAAACCTATGCATTGTTGTTAGCTGGCTTGGGTTTGATTGGTGTAGCATCGCGTCGCCGTAAAAACAAATGATCTGCAATACATAGTTTGTAATAAATCTATTAAAAATAAAAAAGGCACATCATATTAGATGTGCCTTTTTTATTTAATCTAGATTTCTTAACTTATTTATATAGTCTGTTCGGCTTATATAAATTTTACGTTTATTCATATCTATGCAATCTGCCAAAGACATCATTACTAAGTTGAAAATAATTTAATTACTTAGTAATAAGGGGTTCATCAGATGAGTTTTTTGACACGGTTACTAAATAAATTTAAGCAAGCGCCAGCATTGAATGATGCTTTAACAAAAATTAAGCACCTATTTATTGAGGTTGAGACTCTAATTTTTGGACAGTTAAAATCAAATTCATTCAATCAGTATTCTGAGTATTTAGATAACTCTGTATACCTACAAGATTCATTAATCAATTCTAATCAGAAGTCTATTGATTCAAAAGGATTCATTACCGATATAAATTTTGACCCCTATATTGACTACTCTAAAACTTGGCTTAAAGAGGAATTAATTGCTACATATAAGCCTATTCGCGTAATGATGTTAGGCCTAAGGGGTTTTCCTGACGTCCAAGGTGGAGTAGAAAAACATGCTGAGCATTTAGCACCGTTATTGGTTAATTTGGGCTGTGATTTAGAAGTGCTAGTGCGTTCGCCATATCAAAAGATAAGTACAGGTAAAAGTTGGCAAGGTGTAAAGTTCACTAAGCTTTGGGCACCAAAATCTAAAGGTTTAGAAGCTGTACTTCATACCTTTTTAGGTGTTTTATATGCAGCAATTAAACGACCTGACATCTTACATATTCATGCCATCGGTCCCGCGCTCATGACGCCTTTAGCTAGGCTATTAGGATTAAAAGTAGTAGTGACACATCATGGTCCTGACTATAACAGACAAAAATGGGGTGGCTTTGCACGAAATATATTGTTACTCGGAGAATGGTTTGGTATGCGCTTCTCAAATAGCAGAATCGTTATCTCAAATGTTATTCGAGAACTGGTGTTACGTAAACATACCACTCATTCAGAATTAATTTGTAACGGCGTAATCATTCCTGATTTAAACGTATCCGAAACATATTTACAACAATTTGGAATTTGTAAAAATAAATATATTTTGCTGGTCAGTCGTTTAGTTCCAGAAAAGCGGCATCTAGATTTAATCCAAGCATTCACATTAGCTAATTTATCAGGTTATAAGTTGGTGTTTGTTGGTTCATCAGACCATCCCGATGCATACGTACAAACTATCATTAATCACGCAGCCAATAATAAAAATATTGTATTAACAGGTTTTCAAACAGGAGATACGTTAAATAGCTTGTATGCACACGCAGCGCTATTTGTATTGCCTTCATCGCATGAAGGATTGTCAATTTCTTTACTTGAAGCTTTAAGTTTTGGCTTGCCAGTCATTGCGAGTGATATCCCAGCTAATCTTGAACTTCAATTAAATCCAGCTTGTTATTTTGAATTAGGAAAAATTGAGGAGCTTGCAATGCTGCTAAAACAAAATATCAATCAACCGGCTTCAGTTGAAAAAAGAATGGATATAAGAGCTTGGGTAAGTAGCCATTACAACTGGAATCGAGTGGCTGAAAGAACCTATAAGGAATATAGAAGTGTAATACATTAAAAGAGCGTGTAAAAATCAATAATTAGATCATCACAAATATTAATTCTATCTTTCATGCGTAATTTCATACCAACTGCCCACCAAATTGCATCACCACTGACCAGCACAATCATTTACGCTGACCAGTCATTCTCATTTGCACTGCCCACCTGAGATAATAAAAAACCACATTCGTTTGAATGTGGCAAGCATGGTTAATATGTGAATGTTATTACAAAGCGTTTTGTCAGAGGAACTATAAATTTAGCTGAAAAATAACCATATGTTTACCTAATTGATTCAATATTGTAGGCATTTAATTTTTAAAATAAAAACTATGAATCATAAATTTAGCCAATACTTTAATTATGAAGCATAAAACTGTTCTGCTTTCGTCGTATAGAACAAAGCCCCCATTACATGAACTTCGTTTATAGTTGAATTAACACTTAAATGAAAGATACTTTGGCTCTAAAAAGACACTTAACTATTCAGTCCACTTAAATATAAATTATTGAGAATTTTATGAATTATTCAAATGATTATTGCATCTTTTAATTTATATAAGATATAGTCAGTAATAAGTGCAACGGCGCACCCAAATAAAAAATAAAAGCAA
>JANOHT010000105.1:0-2377 GCA_031406605.1 Methylotenera sp.
CGTACGATGGTTGTATTACGCCCTGTATTGCCACCTCCTAAGTAACCCCGCTCTAATACAGCAACATTGGTTATGCCGTGATCTTTAGCAAGGTAATACGCCGCCGCTAAGCCATGCCCACCCCCACCAATGATTACCACATCAAAGGATTTTTTAAGTGATTCAGGTTGCGTAAAAAATGCAGGGTCTGGATGCGTTTTACTAAAAGCATATTTTAATAAACGTAAAGGCATTTGTTTATCTATGTGAAATATTAGTTCATATAGTGAACTTTTTGTACTCAGCCGTCAATACATATGTTTAACTTTTTTTCTTTATATGAAACAATTTGATTATGGATAATGAAAATTTAGATAATAACCAGTCTTTAGGCGCTTATTTAGGTGGTGCGATACGTCAATTGCGCAGTCGTCATGGGTTAACGATCGCTGAGGTAGCAGATAGAGCAGGTATCAGCCGAGGTATGCTAAGCAAAATAGAAAATGCACAAACAGCGGCTAGTCTGGATACTTTATTGCAAATAGTTAATGCGCTTGGTGTGACACTCTCGCATTTGTTTAGTCAGTATGGTAAACCAAGAGGTGGTGCGCAATTGGTAAAAAATGGCGAGGGCATGGAAGTGGTCCGACGTGGTACGCGTAACGGACATACCTATCATTTGCTTGCCTACGATCAAGGACCTAAAAAGACCTTTGAACCGTTTTTGATTAGTCTTGAAGATCCAGGCGAGAAGTTTTCAACTTTTGAGCATACAGGCACAGAATTTATTCATATGTTAGAAGGAAAATTAGAGTACCGCGTAGGTGAAGAAGTATATTTGTTAGAGGCTGGCGACTCGCTGACATTTAGAGGTGAAATTCCCCATCGTCCGGAGGCTATGTTGCAAATGCCAATTCGTTTTTTAGCGATTATTCACTATGACCATTCAGGTAATGATGACTAATTTAAATGCTATAAAAATTGAGAATGCATGCATGGCTGATCTGACTGCTATGGTGCGATTACTAAATGTATTATTTACTATAGAACAAGACTTTCAGCCTGATGAGACCCTCCAAATAGCAGGTTTGAGGATGATCATAGAAAATCCAGATAAGGCCATGATTAAAGTTGCACGTAATCAAGAAGATCAAGTTATTGGTATGGTGAGTGCGCAACTCATCATCTCAACTTCGCAAGGCGCACTTTCAGCTTGGATAGAAGATATGGTCGTGAACGAAGAGCATCGCGCACAAGGTGTGGGACGGCAGTTGCTTAAGGCGGTATTGGAATGGGCAAAAGAAAAAGGCGCAACACGGGCGCAACTTTTAGTCGACTTAGATAATATGGCTGCTATGGGTTATTACACGCATTTAGGTTGGCAAAGTAGCCGTATGGGTATGCGCAGATTATTGCTTAAATAGCAAAATTATAGAAACATTTGAAGATTGTAATAAAAAAAAGCGGACATGAAAAATGTCCGCTTTTTTGTCGCTTCTAAGCTAATTAAGAATGGTATGCACGTTCGCCATGCTCTGTAGTATCTAAGCCTTCTCGCTCAGATTCTTCAGAAACACGCAAGCCAATTACCAAATCTACAATCTTAAGTGCAATATATGAAACCACTGCTGAAACTACAACGGCTGTCACAATTGCATACACTTGAGCAGTCATTTGTGTCGCAAAGTTGTATTCACCTACCGCGTTTGCAACATAGTCGTAAACACCCATACCACCTAATGCTGGGTTTACAAATACGCCAGTAGCTAGTGCACCAAAGATACCGCCAATTGCGTGGATGCCAAACACATCAAGTGCATCATCGTATCCAAACATATACTTCACTTTAGATACAAAAATGTAGCAGATTGGTGAAACTAGCAAGCCGATTATAATGGCTGCCATTGGGCCTACAAAGCCGCAAGCAGGTGTAATAGCCACCAAACCAGCAACTGCGCCAGAAGCGCCACCTAGCATAGATGGTTTTGATTTGTGGAACCACTCAATAAACATCCAAGAAAGTGTTGCTGCACCTGCTGCAATCATAGTGTTTAAAAAAGCTAAGGCTGCGTAGCCGTTTGCCTCTAAGTTAGAGCCTGCGTTAAAACCAAACCAGCCCACCCACAACAATGCTGCCCCTACCATGGTTAAGGTTAAGCTGTGCGGCGTCATCGCCTCTTTGCCGTAACCAATACGTTTACCCAATACAAAGCATGCCACTAAACCTGCCACGCCTGCATTAATATGCACCACTGTACCGCCTGCAAAGTCTAATGCGCCTTTTGCCCACAACCAACCAGCATTTGCTAATACGGTATTTAAAGATTCAGCAGTTGTAATTGCATCTGGGCCATCCCAATACCAAACCATGTGAGCGATTGGTAAGTAAGCAAAAGTA
>JANOHT010000141.1:0-7825 GCA_031406605.1 Methylotenera sp.
TGACATTTATGTGTCACCTTCACAAATTCGCCGTTTCAACCTGCATACTGGCGATAGTATTCAAGGTGAGATTCGCATCCCGAAAGATGGCGAACGATATTTCGCGCTAGTTAAGGTAGACATGGTGAATGGCGATGCGCCGGAAAATACCAAACATAAAATATTATTTGAAAACTTAACGCCGCTATTCCCTACCATTCCGCTCACATTAGAGCGTGATATCAAAGGGGTAGAAAATATCACTAGCCGCGTTATAGATATGATTGCGCCGATTGGTCGCGGTCAACGTGGTTTACTGGTAGCCAGCCCCAAAAGCGGTAAAACAGTGATGATGCAAAATATTGCCCATGCAATTACCGCTAATCATCCTGATGTGATTTTAATCGTGCTACTAATTGATGAACGCCCTGAAGAAGTCACTGAAATGACACGCTCGGTGAAAGGTGAAGTCGTTGCTTCAACTTTTGATGAGCCGGCGACACGCCATGTGCAAGTAGCAGAAATGGTACTGGAAAAAGCCAAACGCTTAGTTGAGCATAAAAAAGATGTAGTGATTTTGCTGGATTCTATTACCAGACTGGCACGTGCTTACAACACTGTAATTCCTTCTTCAGGCAAAGTGTTAACAGGTGGCGTTGATGCGAATGCTTTACAGCGCCCTAAGCGCTTCTTTGGCGCTGCGCGTAATATTGAAGAAGGCGGCTCGCTGACGATTATTGCTACTGCCCTAGTAGATACAGGCTCTCGTATGGATGATGTCATCTATGAAGAGTTTAAAGGTACAGGCAATATGGAAATTCATCTTGACCGTAAAATGGCCGAGAAACGCCAATACCCTGCTATCAACGTGAATAAATCAGGTACGCGTCGCGAAGAGTTACTGATCGAAAAAGATGTGCTACAGAAAATATGGGTACTTCGCAAACTGCTTTATCCAATGGATGATATTGAGGCGATGGAGTTCTTACTCGACAAAATCAAAGCCACTAAAAACAATGCTGACTTTTTTGACAGCATGCGTAGAGGTTAAATTTTCACTTATACTTTAATTTCCATAGCATTTTATGCTTAACGCTTTATTTGCGTGTGCGGTTTTTTAATGTTGCATAGCTGGGCAAATATAAATATAATGCCGAGTTAACGCAAAAATGTGCATTTACTAAATTAAATTTTTTAAATACACATACCACTAGTGCCGTATCATTCGGCAAAAATACTGAGGCTATATTATGAAAGATGGAATTCACCCAGAATACCGCGACGTTGTTTTTCAAGACATCGGTGCAGACTTTACCTTTATGACACGCTCTACTATTGCCGCTCGCGATAAAATCAAATGGACTGATGGTAAAGAATATCCATTGGTAAAAATTGAAGTGTCATCAAAATCACACCCGTTTTATACTGGTAAACAAATGATTTTAGATACAGCTGGTCGCGTTGATAAATTCCGTAAAAAATACGGTATGTAATCACAAGTTTGCAAGCCCACTTGCAAATAGCTAGACACTAAAGGCAGCTCAAGCTGCCTTTTTTTATTACACAATAACACATCACTTTTAGATTATATATTTCACAGAGAATATTTTGGCAATGTATTGCTTCTAGCTACAATCAGTTAAAATCATTACCTATAACAACAAGACTAACAAAAGCACTCAATATTATGCGCTTTCAACTTGATCACGACTGGCAAGGCAATATGTCCACACCGCGGGCTCGCGTGGGTGAGAGTGTGAAAACACAATTATTACTATTGTTATGTGCAATATGGATAACACTAGGCTTAATTGGTCACGCTCCTTGGAAGCCAATAGAGTCTACCAGCATCATAGTTGTCAAAAATATATTGGATGGCGGTAACCTAATTGCACCGCTAGTTGACCAAAATATAGTATTAGAAACACCACCTTTATACTACCTATCCGCGGCAGTAAGCGCGAAACTGTTATCTCCATTTTTAAGCATGCATGATGGTGCCAGACTAATCAATGTTATTTGGATGGCGATTGTATTGCTGATGGTCGGCATGACCGGACGTGAGCTTTGGACGCGTGGCGTAGGACGTCATGCGACATTCATCATGATAGGCACAATAGGGTTAGTGACCATTGCCCATAGCATAAGCACCGAAGTCGCTGGTTTAGCAAGTACCGCCACAGGATTTTATGCACTAGCACTTGCAATACGTCGCCCTTGGCGAGCAAGTGCTTTATTAGGATTGGCACTAGGCATAGGCTTTTTATCCGATGGCTTTATGCCTTTACTCATCATATCGAGCACCGCGCTCATATTACCGCTTCTATTTAAGGCATGGCGCACACGAAGTTTTGCGACCGTTTTAGGTACTGCCATTTTAATATCAAGCCCTTTAATCGCAGGCTGGATACTGATGTTGCATTATCATTCACCAGCATTGTTATCCGAGTGGTGGCTTTTAAATTTGGCTAGTTTTAAGCAACTTAATCATTTGTATTTTGTACGAATTTTAATCTGGTATGCGTGGCCTGCACTACCGCTTGCTTTATGGGGTTTATGGCGTTACCGTCAACAACTATTAAGTAAGCCAAAATTTCAACTGATAATCACTTTTTTTATCGTTAGTTTATTTTTTCTAAGTCTAGCTGCAGCACGTAAAGATGTTAATGCGTTACCTTTGTTATTGCCGCTAGTTGCACTGGGCGCTGGTAGTGTAGAACATCTTAAGCGTGGTGCAGCAGCAGCGCTTAATTGGTTTGGTGTGATCTTATTTGGTCTGATTGGCTTCTTAATTTGGTTGGGTTGGGTTGCCATGATGACGGGACACCCAGCTAAAATTAAAGAGCGGGTGCAATTTTTATCAGGTGTCAATGAACTAGATTTAAACTGGCTAGCATTTATTATAGCGATACTTATTACTGCGATTTGGGTACTTGTTTGTTTACGCGCCAAGCAAACGAACAAATCTACCGTCACAAACTGGGCGGTAGGAATGACTTTTGGCTGGGGCTTGTTAATGACGCTCTGGCTACCACTTATTGATTCTGCTAAAAGCTATCAAACAGTCTTTACTAGCTTAAATAGCGCGTTACCTAAACAATACACCTGCATCAATAGCCTGAATGCGGGGCAGGCACAACGCATGCTATTTGAATATTATACAAATATCAAACTACAACCTTTTGAAATCTACCATCAACTAAATTGTGATTTGTATTTAATTCAAGATGAAAGAGGCAGTGGCAAAATGCAACCTGGCTCAGAATGGACATTGATTTGGAGCGGCAAGCGCCCCGCTGATCGAAAAGAAAGTTTTAGATTATTTCAACTTGTAAAAAGCTAACCAATTAAATAATCAAAAAATTACAGCAATCCGCAATTTTTACTACTGTTTGCTAAATAATGTGTAGATTGCACCAACGTTTATTTAGCTTATTGGCCGATGCTGGAAACCAGATTGGCATCAGCATCAATATATTCTCTGACCGCATCCCGCACAATCATATCAAGACCTTCACCATTTTTATCTTGAACATACCTTGAAATTTGCTGTCGCATACTTCTCGCCCAAAAACGAGCTAGATGATGTGCAATATCTTTTTTTGCTTGTTCTTGATTGGGGGAAGATTTAAAAAAGTCGCCAATTTGATTGGCCATTGTGATTAAGTGATCGATTTGCATACGTGAATTATTCTTTGCTAACTTAATATATTGCGATTATTTTTAATAAACAACTCTAATACTGCTAAATCGTCAGGCTACCAGATTTTCCGGATGCGAATAAACGACATAGCTATTTTCGCGTGCGAATCCCACCAAAGTTAAACCACATTGTTGGGCTATTCTAATTGCCAAACCTGTTGGCGCGGAGATAGCCACTAACATATTAATCCCAGCACTTGCAGTTTTTTGCACCATTTCGTAGCTTGCACGACTGCTAGTGATGACAAAGCCTGTACGCTTTTTATTATTCTTTGCAATCGCACCTATTAGCTTATCTAGCGCGTTGTGTCTGCCAACATCTTCACGCAATAAATCCACCGTACCATCTTCTAACACCCAAGCACATGCGTGGGTAGCACCAGTTTGTTGCTGTAACTTTTGCTGTAATGGCATCGTTTGCAAGCCGTGTTGAATGGCGCTTTTATAAAAGACTGTTCGATTTTCTAATGTTTGCGGATAACGCATAGCTTGCTCAAGACTTTCTGAACCACACAAGCCGCAGCCAGTTCTACCAGCAAGTGTGCGGCGGCGATCTTTTAATTGGATAAAGCGCTCACTGGCAATTTCACAATGCAGTTCTATACCATTTACCTGCTCGCGGATTTCAATGCCGTACAACTCGCTTTTATCGCTTAAAATACCTTCAGATAAAGAAAACCCTAAAGCAAAATCCTCTAAATCCTGAGGTGTCGCTAACATCACTGCATGTGAAATACCATTATAAATCAAGGCAACTGGCACTTCTTCTGCCAACTGATCTTGAATATCTTGCTGTTCACCGTTACGCCATCTACTGACATCAAAGCTACTTAAAGAGGCATCTAAAATTAACATGTCTGCAGCATTAAATTAACTTTACCAAACTATTGCTGGCTATCACTCAATTTTCGCAGCCTCTGTGTCTTTACCTGCAAATGCCAGTTGCGCTTCACTAAAGGTTTGGTAATGCTGTTGCCAATCCGAAAGTTGCGATACGCGATTTACCTGCACGGCTGTTACTTTGAATTCAGGACAGTTGGTCGCCCAATCAGAATTATCGGTAGTAATCACATTTGCGCCTGATTCTGGATGGTGGAAGGTGGTATATATCACGCCAGGTTGCACACGTTCAGTGATCTTTGCCCGCAATACCGTTTCACCTGCGCGGCTGGCAATACCCACCCAGTCATGCTCTTTAATACCACGCTCTTCAGCATCGTGTGGATGAATCTCTACCAAATCTTCAGCGTGCCATGTTACATTTTTGGTACGACGTGTCTGCGCGCCAACATTATATTGAGAAAGAATACGACCTGTGGTCAAAATCAAGGGGTATTTAGGCGTAATTTTTTCACTGGTTGGCACATACTCTGTGACAAAGAACTTACCTTTACCTCGCACAAATTCATCTATGTGCATTGTAGGTGTGCCAGTAGGTTGCTCATCATTACAAGGCCATTGAATACCGCCTAACTCATCTAACTTCTTAAAGCTCACACCCTTAAAGGTTGGCGTAAGTCTAGCCACTTCATCCATGATTTCGGAGGCGTGTTTGTAATGCATTGGGTAGCCCAACGCATTTGATAATGCAGCAGTGACTTCCCAATCTTCCATGCCATTTTTAGGCGTCATCACGCGTCGAACTGGTGAAATACGACGCTCTGCATTTGTAAACGTACCACTTTTTTCCAAGAATGATGCCCCTGGGAAAAACACGTGGGCAAACATGGCCGTTTCGTTTAAGAAAAGATCTTGTACGATGACACATTCCATAGATTCCAGCGCATGAGTCACATGCTGGGTGTTTGGGTCAGATTGAACAATATCCTCCCCTACGCAATATAAGGCTTTAAACGTACCATCAATCGCATTGTCTAGCATGTTGGGAATACGTAATCCTGGATCGTTACTGAGTGGTCTGCCCCATGCAGCCTCAAATAAGGCACGTGTTGTATCATCCGACACATGACGATAGCCAGGAAATTCGTGGGGCATAGAGCCCATGTCGCATGAACCCTGCACATTATTTTGCCCGCGCAACGGGTTAACACCCACACCTTCGCGGCCAATATTACCTGTCGCCATGGCGAGATTGGCAATACCCATCACCATGGTAGAACCTTGGCTATGCTCCGTCACACCTAAGCCATAATAAATCGCGGCATTGCCACCAGTCGCATACAACCTTGCGGCAGCGCGTAATTCTTCTGCTGGCACACCCATTGCCAAACCAAGTACTTCCGGTGAATTTTGTTTAAGCGCAACAAAATCGCGCCATGCAACAAATGAATCCCACTCGCAACGCTCTTTTACAAACGCCTCGTTCACCAAACCTTCAGTCACAACCACGTGTGCTAACGCTGAGATCAAAGCAACGTTAGTGCCTGGCTGTAATTTGAGGTGATAGTCTGCTTTAACATGGGGTGAATCCACCAAATCAATCGCACGTGGATCTGCGATAATTAATTTTGCACCTTCACGTAATCGGCGTTTCATTTGTGAGGCAAATACAGGATGCCCATCAGTTGGATTGGCGCCTATCACTAAAATCACGTCTGACTTCATCACAGAGTCAAATGTCTGGGTACCAGCAGATTCACCAATCGTTTGCTTTAAGCCGTAACCCGTCGGTGAATGGCAAACACGGGCACAGGTATCGACATTATTACTGCCAAAAACCGCACGTACCAATTTTTGTGTAACGTAAACTTCTTCATTGGTACAACGCGATGAAGTAATCCCGCCTAATGCATCTTTGCCATATTTTGCATGGATGCGCTTGATTTCACTAGCCGCATAATTAATCGCCTCATCCCAGCTCACTTCCTGCCAAGGATCAGTAATCTTTGCGCGTATCATTGGCGTGGTAATGCGGTCTTTATGGGTAGCATAACCCCACGCGAAACGACCTTTTACACAGGAGTGACCATGGTTAGCGCCACCATTTTTATTGGGTACCATGCGAATGACTTCTTCGCCTTTCATTTCGGCATCAAATGAACAACCAACACCACAATAAGCGCAAGTCGTTGTCACGCTATGTTCTGGGGTCCCCGCTTCAATCACGGTTTTTTCTATCAAAGTCGCCGTAGGGCAAGCCTGCACACAGGCGCCGCAAGATACACATTCTGACTCTAAAAAGTTGTTAATGCCTGAAGCGACTTTCGATTCGAAACCGCGGCCTGAAATGGTTAAAGCATAAGTACCCTGTGTTTCCTCGCATGCGCGCACACAACGTGAGCAGACGATACATTTGCTAGGATCAAAAGTAAAATAAGGATTTGATTCGTCTTTCTCAGCCTTGAGGTGGTTCTCTCCTTCGTACCCGTAACGCACTTCACGCAAACCAACCGCGCCTGCCATGTCTTGCAACTCACAATCACCGTTCGCTGCACACGTCAGGCAATCTAAAGGGTGATCTGAAATATAAAGCTCCATTGTGCCGCGGCGAATATCGGCTAATTTGGAAGTCTGGGTATGGACGACTAGACCTTCTGCTACAGGTGTAGTGCATGAAGCCGGATAACCGCGGCGCCCTTCGATTTCCACCACACACAGACGGCATGAACCGAATGGCTCCAAGCTATCAGTGGCACATAGCTTAGGCACGTTAATGCCAGCCACGATAGAAGCCCGCATGATAGAAGTACCTTCTGGTACGGTAATTTCCCTATCATCAATCGTGAGCGTAATTTGAGTATCAGATTGACTCGCAGGCGTACCGTAGTCTAGCTGGTCATCATAATTAGTGCGGCTATGCTCGTGTTGATGATGCGTATTACTGTATTTAATGTCGTCCATCGTATGCTCTCTTACGCCGCGCCTAGGCTACGGCTTTAGACTGTTTTAATTCGAAATCTCTAGGAGAAAAATCTTCCGCAAAATGGTTCATCGCACTCAATACCGGGTAAGGCGTCATGCCCCCCAGCGCACAGAGCGAACCATTTAACATGGTGTCGCTTAAATCGCGCACCAGTTTTATATTCTTAACCGTATCTTTGCCCGAAATAATTTTATCCATCACTTCAGCACCACGTACAGAACCTATACGACAAGGCGTACATTTTCCGCATGACTCTATCGCACAGAATTCAAACGCATAGCGCGCCATTTTTGCCATATCCACCGTATCGTCAAACGCTAC
>JANOHT010000163.1:0-13069 GCA_031406605.1 Methylotenera sp.
GCAATGGCCGCAACGAGGCGTTTTATAGGCATGCCGGCAGGATAGATGATTTAAATTACCGTATTACTACAGGCTATCGTGAAGATGAAGGCTTGGATAATCGTAACGATTTTAAGCGTACGCGATTATTGAATGCGCAGGCTGATTACCATGTGAATGAAAAAAACACTTTAGAGTTTGAGTTTGGTTTAGCCGACGGCGCACGAGGCGAAGGTAATATTAACGAAGACCCCATTTTATTTTTACCGCGAACTAAACAGATTAACAATCATTATGAACTTGCGCGCTGGCGACATAACGTTAGTGATGACAGTGATTTTTCCTTGCAGGCTTATCATTCGTTTGATCGATCAGATGATGAAGTCACTTCAGCTAATTTGCGCCCCATAGTACGTGGCATAGTATTTGATCAAGGAATAGCTGGGGGGCTTTCTGTAGCGGCAGCTAATGCACAAGCAGATGCTTTTGCTGCAGCGCTATTAAGTGATGGTATAACCATTGCAAATGAAGTTGTCACTGAGCGGTACGATATTGAAGCCCAACATAATCTTTCGATAGGAAAAACACTAAGGGCCGTGTGGGGAGGGAGTATTAGGCAGGATGCAATGTACGCACCCCATTATTTGGGTACTAAGGAAACTGATTATTTTAATTTGCAACGGATATTTGGTCATGTCGAGTGGCGTGCGCATGAAAAGCTGTTATTCAACGTAGGCGCTATGGTTGAGCATAATGATTTCACAGGTACCGATATTTCACCACGAGCCAGCATTAACTTTAAACTTCACCCTAATCATACTATTCGGCTAGGAATTTCCAGTGCTTTGCGTACGCCTAATTACACTGAAGAAAAATTTAATCGTCGTGTAGTTGTACCGACGCTAGACCCTAATATCTCGTTGTTAGCACAATTCAATGCAGATCAAGGTAATGTTCGCCCGGAGCACATTGTTTCCAGGGAGATTGGCTATTTAGGCAAAGTAGGTCGCTTAAGTTTAGATGCTAGATTGTTTCATGACAGTATCACCGACAGTATTCGAAACAGAGAACGCGATGATTTTGTGCCTCCCCCAGGATTTATATTGGTCAATGCGGGTGATGTACAGAATGGCGTCAATGACGGTAGTGCCACAGTGGAGGGTTTTGAAACACAGGCAAAGTGGCAATTGGCGAGGAAAACAAATCTATTATTCAATTATGCCTATGTAAAAATTCGTGAAACTCAAGATGGTCTCGTGCGTAATTATATTCACTCTATGCCCAGAAATACTCTCAGTGCTTTGATTACGCATCGGTTTGATAGCCACTGGGATGCGAGTTTTGCATATTATCAAACTAGCAAAACCACTCTTTTAGGGGATGGTGATTCTGTGGATTTAATACGAAAATCAGATATACGTGTCGCGCGTAAATTTAACAGCGGACGATGGAATGGCGAAGTTTCTGCCGTAGTTGAAAATCTCTTTAACGAGCATTATCAAGAATTTGCTGATTACAACACATTAAAAAGACGCGCACGTATCAATGTAAGTTTGGATTTTTAGGCATCTGATTTCTAGTTATTTAGCTTTCCAATTTTTTCTAATAGTATAAATCTCAGCAGGAATAGTTAAGTAGTCAACTTTGTTAAGTAATAAGCATAAAAAATCATATTTTTTGAATAAATTGGCGTGTTTTTCGCTAATGCTGGGACTTTTCGTGCCTTTTTTAGCCGAAGCTTATACCGGCATCACTATCGTGTTAAGCGCAGCTACAACAGCGAATCAAGAGTTTGTTAAAAACTTTAAAGATGAACTCATTAGAATGAGTGTGGTGAATCTTAGAGTTAAGGTCATCGACCTGCAGGAGGCGGAAAAGTTAGTAGTATCAGAAAATAGCGAGCTAGTGATTGCTTTAGGTGTAAAAGCACTTGAGGCTGCAAGCAAATTAAAACATACCACGCCTGTGATGGGTGTTTTTACCCCACTACCGACGTTTAATGCTTTGCTGTTAGCGAGTCGTCGAGACCTAGGTAATTTCAGTGCAATTGTATTAGATCAGCCTTACTTGCGACAGATGTCGCTCATTAGAACTATTTTGCCTGAGGCTAAAAGTATTGGTATTTTATTGGGACCAACCTCTTCACAATACAGTGAACTCTTAAAAGATGAAGCTGAAAGAAATGCATTCAGTATCTCAGAAGAGAATATCTACCAAGAATCTGATTTAATTCCTAAGCTACAAAAAACATTAGAGGCTACAGATGCTTTAATGGCAATTCCAGATCCTTTAGTTTACAGTCGAGAAACAGCGCAACCAATTTTATTAACCAGTTATCGACATCAAAAACCGGTGTTTGGGTATTCTCAATCGTATGTTCGCGCTGGCGCTTTAGCGGCGGTTTATAGTAAGTCTGGGCAATTGGCTAGACAAGCAGCAGAAATAGCGGTTAGTTCGCAACAGGCGCCTAGTCTTTTGCCGCCGCCACAAACGCCTAAATATTTTTCAATTATGGTGAATTACCAAGTAGGACGTTCTCTTAATATTCCGATTTTGGATGAAGATGCCCTTTACAAGAAAATGTTAGAGTTGGAGGCAATCCAAAAATGAAGAACATGGGTATTAAGTCAAGGGTCATATTTCTGGGCACCATTCCAGCATTGCTGTTTGCGATTATTTTAGCTGGTTACGCGATCTCCAATGTGTTCGGCGTTTTAAATCAATCACTATTCGACCGCGGACGAATTATCGCGTCTCAGCTTGCACCAGCGGCTGAGTATGGTGTTATTTCGGGGAATAAACAAATACTGCAAAGGCTAGTGCAAGAAGCGCTTTCTAATGAGCAAGATTTGAGGACCGTGCTAGTTGTAGACAATCTTGGTCAAGTATTGGCGTTAAGTGGCCCAGCGCTCGCTACTGATCTTATTGATAAAATCAATAAGAATAATACTCAAGAATTGAAATTGAAATATGGCATTGTTTTTACTTCGCCAATCTACCGGAGTTTGGTTGAAATTGATGATTTCACTAGCTATGGCAGCGAGCCTACTAATAAAGGTGGCATGACCCAGCTAAAAATAGGTCAGGTATATGTAGAACTCAGTAATCAGACTTTGCTGAATATTAAGCAAGATTTAATCATTAAAATCATTATGATAGGCTTGTTCGGGTTGGCGTTGAGCGCATTGATTGCTTGGTGGATTGGTAGAAATATCACTAAACCTATACAGGAGATTGCTTATGCGGTGAATAAGGTGGGTGATGGGATGTTCGCGCAAACTATTATTGAAAATTCCAGTGGCGAATTAAAAACCTTGCAGCGAGGTTTTAATTCAATGTCATCTAGCCTGAAACAAGCTTACGATGTAATGCAAGATAGAATTAATGACGCGACCACCATGCTGCGACACCAAGCGCAGCATGATGATTTAACTGGGTTAATCAATCGCCGTGAATTTGAGGTTAGGTTACAGCGCAATCTAAAGTCAGTGCACGAAAATAATGTGCAGCATGTGTTTTGTTATTTAGATTTAGACCAATTTAAGCTGGTGAATGATACGTGTGGGCATGCTGCAGGTGATGAGTTATTGAGGCAGGTAAGTATGCTGCTCACCAATAGAATGCGTGACAGAGACACATTGGCTCGACTGGGTGGCGATGAGTTCGGCATATTGCTTGAAAACTGTAGCTTGGTAGATGCTAACCAAATTACTAACGAACTATTAAAATTAATTCGTGATTATCGATTTATTTATGATGATAAAATTTTCAATATCGGCGTAAGCATCGGCTTAGTAGTGATTAATTCGGGCTTTGAAAATATCAGTGAAATTATTCACGCGGCTGATTCAGCTTGTTATGCCGCTAAAAAGGCAGGGCGCAATCAAAGCTTTTTATTTAGTGCAGCCGATTTAGAAGTGCAGCAACGACAAAGCGCAGTAGAGGCAATCGCTGATATCACAGATGAAATTGATGATGAGCGGTTTTTGCTTTATTGTCAGCCTATTGTGCCGTTGTCATCAACAGTGCCGCAACAGCAACATTATGAGATTCTCATTAGAAAAGTAAATCTTGATGGCAATATTATGTTGCCAACTACGTTTATTCCGTCTGCAGAGCGTTATCATCTCATGCCTAATATTGATAGATGGGTAATTAGAAATACATTTTCTGCTTATCGTGAGTTGTTAGATATTAGTAATGAAGAATGTAACTATATATTTTCAATCAATTTATCAGGTACCTCACTCAGCGATAAAAGCTTGTTGGGATATATTCGAGAGCAGTTCACTATCTATTCAATTCCACCCCAATGCATTTGTTTTGAAATTACAGAAACAGCTGCAATTGTTAATTTAAAAAATACGATTAGCTTATTTACAGCGTTAAGGGAGATTGGCTGTAGCTTTGCGCTGGATGACTTTGGTAGCGGCATGTCTTCATTTACCTATTTGAAGAATTTTGAGGTGGATTTCTTAAAAATTGATGGTTCTTTTGTGAAGGAAATGCACCTTAACCGCATAGATCACGCCATGGTGCGCTCTATACATAGCGTTGCGGAAGCCATGAATATTAAAACGGTTGCAGAGTTTGTCGAGAATGAAATCATATTGAATGAATTGAAAGCAATCGGTGTGCACTACGGTCAAGGCCTACATCTGGGTTCACCCATCGCCGTTAAAAAATTGATAGAGAACTTTTCTAGGCTACATACAAAATAGATTACAGGCATAATAGCGGTGCTTGTTATGCAAAAATTCAAGCAATTTAAGTGAAATACTGTAAATCAAGCTCTGCAATCCAATTAAGTAAAGTATAAACATAAAAAAGATGATAGAAACCGATCGCCTGATAGCTCCAGCAACTGAAAGCCCTGTTGAAGAAGCACTAGAGCGTGCACTAAGGCCAAAGCTGCTTGAAGAATATGTAGGGCAAGAAAAAGCGCGCAGCCAGTTGGAGATTTTTATCAATGCAGCACGTGGTCGTAGTGAGGCCTTAGATCATGTGCTTTTGTTTGGTCCGCCAGGGCTAGGTAAAACCACTTTAGCGCATATTATCGCCAAAGAAATGGGCGTGAATATGCGCCAAACTTCTGGGCCTGTATTGGAGCGTGCAGGTGATTTAGCTGCACTACTCACAAACCTTGAACCTAATGATGTATTGTTTATTGATGAGATTCATCGACTTTCTCCTGTTGTAGAAGAGATTTTGTATCCAGCGATGGAAGATTATCGGTTGGATATTATGATTGGTGAAGGGCCAGCGGCGCGTAGCGTACGCTTAGATTTGCCGCCATTCACGTTGATAGGCGCTACTACTCGCGCCGGCATGCTGACTAATCCATTACGTGACCGCTTCGGTATAGTGTCACGCTTGGAGTTTTATACTTCAGAAGAACTCGCTAGAATTGTGCAGCGTAGTGCTGGTTTGTTAGAGGTTGAAATGGTCGACACTGGATCGCTAGAAATTGCTAAGCGCTCACGCGGCACACCGCGTATTGCTAATAGGCTGCTACGTAGAGTGCGAGATTACGCTCAAGTAAAAGGTGATGGCACGGTGTCATCTGAAATTGCAGATGCGGCATTAAAAATGCTAGACGTAGATAAATTGGGTTTTGATGTGATGGATAGAAAGTTGTTGCAAGCCGTGCTAGAGAAATTTAGCGGTGGGCCAGTCGGCTTGGATAATTTAGCTGCAGCCATTGGCGAAGAGCGCGAAACAATAGAAGATGTACTAGAGCCTTACCTCATACAACAGGGTTATTTAATGCGCACCCCACGAGGCCGTGTAGCCACGAGTTTGGCCTATCAGCATTTTGGCTTGCCTATGCCCAAACATCTGAATAACAGTGAGGCTTGGCAAGATTGAGTAGTCAATCATTCAGCTGGCCTATTCGCGTTTATTATGAGGACACGGACAGCGGCGGAGTAGTCTATCACGCAAACTATTTGAATTTTATGGAGCGCGCACGCACAGAGTGGCTACGGGTGCTCGGCTTTGAGCAGACGACACTGAAAACAGAATTAGGTATTATATTTGTTGTACACAGCATGAACATCTTGTTTAAAAGCCCTGCTTTATTTAACGATATGCTTGAAATTAAAAGTCAGCGTATTAAACTTGGGCATGGCAGCATGGCGTTTTTACAAACAATCATGCGTAACAACCAGGTGTTGTTAGAGGCTACTGTAAAGCTAGCTTGTGTGGATGTTGCAAGCTTTAAGCCGGTAGCTATTCCAAATGTCATTAAACAAAAAATGGCTTAACAAAAATTTGCTAATTAAATGCGCTTAACTATAATTTTTCTAGAAATTTAGTAATTAATAGAAAATTAGTAGTTAAACAATTGCTTATAAAAATCCAAATGGAACAATTATGAATGTAGGTGTTGCGAACGATATGTCAATTTTCACGCTGATTGCCGGTGCAAGTTTGCCAGTACAGCTAGTGATGGCTATTTTAATTATCACTTCTCTATTTTCCTGGTGGTACATTTTTATTAAAGTGGCCACGATTAAACGCGCAGAAAGTGATGCAGAAGATTTTGAAAATGCATTCTGGACGGGCGGAGATTTGAATAAATTATTTGACGGCCTGACATCGGGGCGCCGCAAGCCACAAGGCATGGCGAGTATATTTGAAGCTGGCTTTAAAGAATACGCCCGACATAAACAGCAGGCGCGTATGGGTGTATCAGATGTCATGGAAGGCTCACGCCGCGCTATGCGTGCCGCGTATAACCGTGAGTTAGACGACCTTGATGCTCATCTGCCTTTTCTTGCCTCGGTTGGTTCTGTCAGTCCGTATATTGGATTGTTCGGCACGGTTTGGGGCATCATGAACGCGTTTAGAGGCTTATCAAATGTTGCACAAGCTACACTTAGCCAAGTCGCGCCAGGGATTGCAGAAGCTTTGGTGGCAACAGCGATTGGCCTGTTTGCTGCTATTCCAGCGGTGGTGGCATACAACAGATTTGCCTCAAGTGTGGATAGGCTATCAGTGCGATACGAAAGCTTTATGGAAGAATTTACCAACATTTTGCAACGTAAGTCATAAAGGCTGCACACGATGTCACGTACTCGTAAACGCCGTTTGATGAACCAAATTAACGTCGTACCTTATATTGATGTTACTTTGGTGTTGCTGGTAATTTTTATGGTCACCGCGCCTATGACCAACCCTGGTGTGGTTGATTTACCTAAAGTCGGACAGAGTTTGACGCAACCGAAGGTGCCACCAGTAGTGCTCATGGTTAAGAAAAACAACACGATTGAACTGGATAGCAAGCCGATGGCGCGCGATGAATTATTATTAGCGGTTCGTAGGGCGTTAACAAAAAATCCTGAACGTTCGGTAGTGATTGCAGCAGATGAAAACGTGAAATACAGTGATGTCATCGGCGTGATGGATTTACTTAAACAAAATAAAGTCGATAAAGTTGGACTTTTGCTAAAGCCAGCAAGCTAGAACTACGCATTTAAAATGATGTTACGTCAGCGCGAAAATACAGTTTCATTTAAAGCCGGCATGTTGTCTATTGGCGTACATGCTGTGCTTGTCATTGCGCTGTTGATTTCTGTTAATTGGAAAACGACACATCCTGTGAGCATCGCCGAAGTGGAGTTGTGGGATAGTTTACCTAATGAGGTTGCTAACGAGCCTTTGCCACCTCAAATCAAGCCGCCTGAGTCTGTTGTAAAAGAAACTACTAAACCAGTAGAGGCTAAGCCTGTTGAGCAAGATAAGCACAAAGATGATTCTAAAGTAGATATTGCTTTAGAGATGAAAAAGAAAGCGCTTGAGCAAAAAAAAGCAGATGAGAAGCTTAAAAAAGAACAGGACTTACTGCAAAAGAAACAGCTTGCCGCTCTGCAGGAAGAAGCGCGTAAAGAAGAGTTGAGAGATACTCAGAAGCCAACAAAACCAAATAATGATGCTTTAAAAAAACTGCAGCAAGAAGCGTTGGCAGATGAAAAAACTGCGGGTGACCAACAAGCTGTCGGTGCAAAAGCTGCAGCCAATGCTGGCATAATTGGCGAGTATCAAAATAAGATTCGTACTAAAATTCGAGGAAACGTCAATAAATCCCTGTGTGGCGATGGTAATCCTGAACTTAAATTTGATATAGGTTTGCTACCAACGGGTCAGTTAAGTGGCAGCCCGAAATTAATTAAATCTAGTGGAAATTTAGCCTGTGATGAGGCTGTTGAGCGCGCTATTATGGCCTCTGAGCCGTTACCTTTGCCAAATGACAGTTCACTTTTTTCACAATTTAGAAACTTGAAATTAACATTTCGCCCTAACGATGGGAGCTAAAATCTAATTGCCTGATTCAAGGTTTGAATGTAACAAAGTGTAAATCGTGTGGCGTCAAAATTTCATTGCAGTAGAATTTAACTAAATATATTACGATTTAAATTTTCAATCCTAAATTTTCAATTCAAATATTTTTGACTTTAAGATTCTTATCGCACTAATAAATCAAAGACATTAAGTAGCCTATGAACATCACTAGATTTGTACATAAACTCACAAATGCACTTAAGTTAGTCATATTCTCTGCAAGCTTGTTGGCAGCTTCATCCGTGCAAGCGGCATTAGAAATTGAAATCAGCGGTGGTGGCGCACAACAAGTGCCAATCGCAATCGTGCCATTCGGCGGCGCAAATACTCAAGGAAACATCAGTACTATCATTAACGCTGATTTAAAGCGCAGCGGTTTGTTTCGCGTGCTTGAAACTGGCGGCGTTGCAAGCCGCCCGACAGATATTTCGCAAATTAAATATGCTGAATGGGCTACTTTGCAAGCGCAGGCAATGGCGGTTGGAAATGTTGAAGCGCTACCTGGAAATCGCTTAAAAGTTACATTCCAATTGGCCGATGTACTTAAGCAAAACCAACTGGTCGGTATGCAATACAACATTGCACCGAATCAACTTAGAATGACGGCACATAAAATTGCGGATGCAATTTATCAAAAATTAACAGGTGAGTCTGGCATATTTGCTAGCCGTATCGCTTATATTAATAAAAGTAAGGGGCGCTATGCACTACAAGTAGCGGATGCCGATGGAGAAAACCCTCTGACGATGGTGTCATCTAAGGAGCCAATTATTTCACCAGCATGGTCGCCAGATGGAAGCAGAATTGCATATGTGTCATTTGAAAAGAAAAAGCCGATTATTTATATACAGACACTGAATGGTCAGCGGACAACACTAGCCAATTTTAAAGGTAATAATAGCGCGCCCGCTTGGTCGCCAGATGGTAGCAGGTTGGCCATCGTGCTCACTTACGGCGCAAATTCGCAGGTATACACAATTAACGCTGATGGTTCTGGGCTAAAACAGCTCACTAAGAGTAGCGCTATTGATACTGAGCCTACTTGGTCAACAGATGCTAAATGGATTTACTTTAGTTCAGACCGTGGTGGTAAGCCGCAAATTTACAAAGTCTCATCTGCTGGCGGAGAGCCGCAACGTGTGACTTTTGAGGGTGCTTATAATGTAAGCCCACGTTTTTCGCCCGACGGAAAATCATTGGCGATGATACGTAATGATGGCGGTAAATTTCGTGTAGCTTTGCAAGATTTAACCAGTGGACAAGTACAGTTATTGAGCGAAGGTTCGCAAGATGAATCACCTAGTTTTGCACCTAATGGACGTGTATTGTTATATGCAACGCGTGCGGGTGGTCGTGGTGCTTTGGCGGCAGTTTCTGCAGATGGTAGAGTAAAGCAGCGTTTGAGCGAATCTGGTGGTGATATACGAGAGCCAGCTTGGGGGCCATTAATTAAGTAGTTATTATATTTGTTAATTTAGTTTTGCTTGTTTGAGCATTTTTTTGAATGTGTTATTTTTAGATATTATTTACGGTTTACTTTTAAGGAGAGCAATATGAATAGAACTACATGGAATACAAAAGTATTAAGCACTTTAGTACTGGCACTAGTGCTGGCGGCTTGTAAAAGCACGCCAATGGTTGATAAACCAGCAGTGGTAGATAAAAGCCCATCATCACAAACAGGCGCAAACGGTGCAGATGGTGCTGATACTTCAGGTATTAAAGAGTTGTCAGTTGATGGTAGTGCGACTGGTGATGCGAACAATCCATTAAAAGATCCAAAAAATATCCTATCAAAACGCAATATTTACTTTGACTTCGATAGTGACACAGTCAAAGCGGAATATCGTCCTATGTTAGAGGCGCATGCAAAATACCTGCTGGCTAACGGCGGTGCGAAAATGGTATTGCAAGGCAACACCGATGATCGTGGTACACGTGAATATAACTTGTCACTGGGTCAACGTCGTTCTGTTGCGGTGAAAACCTCACTTAACTTATTAGGTGTGCAAGATAAGCAAATTGAGACAGTGAGCTTTGGTGAAGAAAAAGCTGCGGCAAATTGTGCTGATGACGCATGTGCACAACAAAACCGCCGTGTAGATGTTGTTTACGAAAACGAGTAAACCTTAATTTAAAGATACTTAAATAACGATGAAAAAACTGACTCTGGCTAGCTTGCTTCTAGCAACACAACTATTTTCTATGAATACTCACGCAGCTTTGTTTGATGACAAAGAGGCACGTAAAAAAATTCTTGAACTAGAAGCTAGCATGAATAGCCAGAATCAGGCGACTAAAGCCGAGCTGACGAAAAATTACCAAGCGCTTGAACAGCGAGTGATCGCTATAGAAGCGATTACCAAAGGACAGGTGCTAGGTGATATGTTGAATCAAATCGAGTTTTTGAAGCAAGAAGTGGCGCGACTCAAAGGTGAGCTTGAAGTCGCAACACATAATGTAGAGGCAACGCAACAACGCCAAAAAGATTTATATGGTGATACCGATACACGTTTGCGTAAATTAGAGGAAGGTGTTGCGCCAGTGGCTGGAGTTCCTGATGGGGCTGCTGGGGTGGCAACTGCAACAAATGCTACTGCCGTACCTAGCAAAAATACACTTGAGTATCAATTATTAGAGCTAGCAAATGGCTTGTCCCGTGAGTCTAAGCATAAAGATGCTTTTAATGCTTATGATAAGTTTCTAAAAGATTATCCAAGCAGTGCGTTAGCGCCAGAGGCTAAATATGGCTTAGGTTACTCGCAATTTGCACTAAAAAATTACAAGTCTGCAATAGCCACGCAACAAAAACTAATTGATATGCATGCTGATAGCCTAAAAGTACCTGATGCTATGTTCAATATGGCGAATAGTCAGATTCAACTTGGACAAGTGACTAATGCTAAAAAAACTTTGCGAGATTTAGTTGGAAAGTTTCCAAATAGTGAAGTGACGCCAACAGCACAAAAACGCTTGAAGGCATTAGAAGCAATTAAGTAGGCCTAATAAGCAAATCATCAAGTTCACTGGTTTTAAGTTAAAATGGCGCCCATAATTATATTGGCGCTATTTTTTTGATTAAGCATTCCATTAACTGACTAATGAAACTCAAGATTCACGAAATTTTCTATTCACTACAAGGTGAAAGCTCGCGTGTGGGGTTGCCTACAGTGTTTGTGCGACTCACCGGATGCCCTATGCGCTGCGTATATTGCGATACCGCTTATGCATTTAGCGGCGGCAATAATATGGAAATCAGTGATATTTTGCTTAAAGTAGCTGAGTATGGAGCAAAATATGTCACCGTGACGGGCGGCGAGCCGCTTGCGCAGAAGGATTGCCACATATTACTTAATAACCTATGTGATGCAGGCTATAGCGTATCGCTAGAAACTGGTGGCGCAATCGATACAAGTCCAGTAGATGCACGGGTATCAGTAATACTAGATATAAAAACACCAGGTTCTGGCGAGGTGGAAAATAATAAGTGGGGAAATTTAGCGCACCTTAAAAGTACTGACGAAGTTAAATTTGTGCTTTGTGACCGTGCAGATTACGAGTGGGCAAAACAGATATTAGCCACTTATGAAATTACAAAAAAATGCCCAGTATTATTCTCGCCTGTTTATAAGCAAGTAAACCCAACTGAATTAGCCGAATGGGTGTTAGCAGACAGGCTGCCGGTGCGTTTGCAAGTGCAATTACACAAAATACTGTGGGGCGAGAGGCCTGGCGTTTGATCTGGCTGTCGTTCAATATAAATAAATTTCAACTATGAATAGCAAAGTAAAAAAGGCAGTAGTATTACTTTCCGGCGGCTTAGACTCGGCAACTTGCCTTGCCATAGCTAAATCTCAAGGCTTTGAGTGCTATTGCTTAAGTCTAGATTATCATCAGCGCCATATTGCAGAATTACATGCAGCTAAAAATGTGGCAGAGATCATGGGCGCGGCTGCACACAAAACTGCGAATCTAGATTTATCTTTATTTGGCGGTTCCGCGTTAACAGACGATGCGATTTCTGTACCGGAAAGCGCAACTGTCGGTATTCCAATCACCTATGTGCCGGCACGAAACACTATTATGTTATCTTTAGCCCTAGCGTGGGCAGAGGTCTTGCACAGCCAGGATATCTTTATCGGTGTAAATGCGCTGGATTACTCTGGGTACCCAGATTGTCGCGGTGAGTACGTGAAAGCGTTCCAAACGATGGCAAACTTGGCGACTAAAAGTGCGGTGGAAGGCTATACCATTACAATCCATGCACCGCTGATTGACATGACTAAAGCCCAGATCGTGACTTTAGGGTCGGAGCTAGGCGTGGATTATGCAATGACGGTTTCATGCTATCAGGCAGATAGTCATGGCGAAGCATGTGGATTGTGCGATTCTTGCCGATTAAGGCGTGAAGGGTTTGCTGCGGCTGGCTTGGGTGACCCAACACGTTATAAATCAAGCGCGCCATAAAAAGCATCTATTAATATACTGATTAAAATAAAGTTAGCGATCACTTTATTAACAGATAAATACATAAACTTCTTGCCAAAACAACTATAAATAACGTAAAATCCGCGGTTTTCTGCAGTATATTTTCATTAAAGAGAACAAAGATTATGGTTATTATTCGTTTAGCTCGTGGTGGCGCGAAAAAAACTCCTTTCTACAACCTAGTAGTAGCAGATTCACGCAACCGTCGTGATGGCCGCTTTATTGAGCGTGTTGGTTTTTATAATCCATCAGCTAAAGC
>JANOHT010000210.1:0-3859 GCA_031406605.1 Methylotenera sp.
ATAAAATGATACGTCAAGCGTGCCATGCTCAATGGCATTGGCTGTAATCGTACTTTTTAGTGATATCAGCAGCCTATTCATTAACCAAACGCCGCCGCTTTGAATGCCGACTAAAGCAGTATTTGGCAACAATAGTGGTTGGAGTTTTTGCGCTAAGACTTTTAATAAGTCTTCCGCGTCAGGCAAATCAGCTGGGCTCAAGTTAGCTACACTCAAGTCAGCTTCGCTATGTAGTTTGCTATTTTCTGATGTCATATCAGCATTTTACCCGTATTTTTATTGAATTGTACGTGCTTGTGCTAGCTTGTGCTTTATGAGTTAAATGTTAGTTGCATTAAAGGCTATCAAAATAACTTTGTAATATCGTTTGCGCGGCCACTTGATCTAGCATTGTTTTTTGCGCACGACCCTTAATACCTGTTTGATTTAATAAGTCACTGGCTTCTACAGAACTGTAACGCTCATCTACCAACATCACAGGCAGATTAAACCGCCCATTGAGCCGCCTAGCAAATTTTTTACAAAGTTGCGTTACATTATTTTCGGTGCCATCCAAGCTTAACGGTAAGCCAACCACTAATAATTTAGGTTGCCACTCTTTTACCAATGCAGTAATGATTTCAAAGCGTATTTCATTACTTTCATTGTCTATTGTAGTGAGCGGATTTGCAGTGGCTAACAGATGCTCGCCCACCGCGATACCAATGCGTTGCTCGCCAAAATCAAACGCTAATACTGTACTTGCTAATATCGCTTTTGCATCATAAACGTGTTCGTTATCAATGAGTCGGTCATTTGGCGTTGCCTGCATTAAGCGTGGCCCGCAATATCAGACAGCATCGCAGGATCTACACCTAGTAAAGCCATCGTCGCACTGAGTTTTTCATCATTGTGTGTATCGTACAAAATCTTATGTAAAGACTCTATATCTTTAGGTTGAACCGATAACCAGGCATTTTGCGCAATCTCTTGCTCAAGTTGCCCAGGCGTCCAGCCCGCGTAGCCTAATGTGAGTAACATCTTTTCAGGGCCAGCGCCAATCGCGACGGCTTCGAGAATATCTTTTGACGTTGTGAGGGCAGTATTTTGCGCAATAGTAATGGTACTGTCCCATTCACCATCGGGCATGTGCAGCACAAAACCGCGTTCAGGCTGAACAGGTCCACCACACAATACTGAACGGTCTGCAACCATGTTGTTAAATAACTCTACGTTGATTTTTTCAAACAAGGTGTCGTAAGTAATGTCAGGAGGGTGATTAATAACCACCCCCATTGCACCATCTTGATTATGTGTACAGATGAAAGTGACTGATTTTGCGAAATAGGGGTCGGTCAAAGCGGGCATCGCGATGAGAAAGTGACCAGTAAAGTTAACGTTTTCCAATGAGCTCATTCTAAATATAAGTTTAATTTAATTAATTCAATATCTTTAAGTATTCTTATCTGCTTCTAAATACCCTGTAACTTCTAAACCAAATCCTGCCATGCTAGGCATTTTGCGAGGTGTTGCAAGTAACTTCATTTTACCTACGCCGCAATCTAATAATATCTGCGAACCGATACCGTAAGTGCGTAATTCCTGATTGATGCGGATTGGTTCATCGGCACCTTTAATGCGTTCTATAATCGCTTCGCTATTTTCTTGCTGATGCAATAGCACCATCACGCCAGCTTTGGAGTTAGCAATCACTTTCATGGCTTCCAGCGTATTCCAGCTATGTGTGCAGCTAGTGCTGTCGAGCAAATCAAAGATTGAAAGCGGTTCATGCACGCGCACCAGCACTTCTTGGTCTGGTGTCGGTGTGCCTTTAATCAAAGCCAGATGCGTTTCTTTAGCGATTTTATCGTGATAAGCAATGAGCTTCATTTCGCCGTATGGTGTTTGTATCATGCGCTCAGCAGCGCGCTCAACCAAACGTTCGGTTTGCGCACGGTAATGAATCAAATCCGCAATCGTGCCGATTTTAAGCTGATGTTCAGCGGCAAATAGCATTAAGTCCGGCAGGCGCGCCATGCTGCCATCATCTTTTAAAATTTCACAAATCACGCTGGTCGGTTCACAGCCAGCTAACTGCGCTAAATCGCAACCCGCTTCGGTATGGCCTGCGCGCACTAATACGCCGCCATCCATCGCTGCTAATGGGAAAATATGGCCTGGGCTCACAATATCCTGTGGTACCGCTTTTTTGTTCACTGCTGCCTGCACTGTACGCGCGCGGTCAGAGGCAGAGATGCCCGTCGTTACGCCTTCAGCCGCCTCTATCGAAACCGTAAAATTAGTGCCCATGCGAGCGCCGTTTTTTTGTACCATTTTTGTCAGGTTAAGCTGACGGCAACGTGCTTCGGTCAGTGTTAAGCAAATCAACCCACGGCCATGTTTCGCCATAAAGTTAATGTGTTCAGCAGTGGCAAATTCTGCGGCTAATACTAAATCACCTTCGTTCTCACGATTTTCGTCATCAACTAATACGACCATGCGGCCGAGCTTGATTTCTTCGATGATTTCTTTAGCAGAACTGATTACGTTATTGGTCATATGGGTATTGGTATCTTGTTTATTAAATCACTAAACACTCATTGGCTTAAGCAGGTTCATCGGTGTGGGTTTCCAACATCCACTCAGTCATGCGCTCTACATAGCGCGCAATTTGGTCTACTTCTAAATTCACACGGCTACCCACGCCTAAAAATTGCAGCGTGGTATTTTCAAGTGTGTGCGGGATCAAGTTCATGCTGAATATGTCTTTATCCACAGTATTCACGGTTAAGCTGACACCATTCACGCAAATAGAACCTTTAATCGCGATATATTTAGAGATGGCATGCGGCGCACGAATATCAAGCTTCCAGCAATCGCCCAACTGCTCAAATTGCACTACTTGGCCTACACCATCCACGTGACCGCTCACCAAATGCCCGCCGAGTCTGTCGCTAAGCCGTAGTGCTTTTTCTAGATTCACTGGTTTAGTGTACCCAACATCAGCAGCTTCTAAGCCAACAGTGACGGATAATGTTTCTTGAGAAACATGCGCCTCAAAATGAGTGTCGCTCAGGCTAATCGCCGTCAGGCAAACGCCGTTCACGGCGATGCTGTCGCCAATAATGACGTCGTGCATACCCAGCCCATTGCAACTGATGTTGAGCTTTACATCCTCGCCCATAGGCGTGATGTGTTCGATTTGACCAACGGTCTGAATGATGCCTGTAAACATGGTGTGATTTTAGCAGATAAGGCTATGGAGGTGTTTTTGTAAAGCGTGGATATTGTTGAATCGGAACTATATGCAAATTAAATCAATTTGCATACCTACGCTTATTATCGTTATGAAGCGGCGGCCCATAGACCGTCCGCTTGAATGAATTGTTTGGCGTCACTCAGTGCTCGCGCCCATTGAAGTGCTTAACCTTCAATGCCGACAAATCTACACCTTCAATGCAACGGACATTGATGGCTGCCATTTCCTGCCCGGACGGGGAGGGAGCTTCGCCAAACGGATGAATGCCACATGATGGGCAAAAATGATGCTTTATGACATGCTTGTTGAACATATAGGTGCTCATTTTTTCCGGCGGCGTGAGCAATGTCATTGCCTGCCTTGGAACAAACCACATCAAAGTGCCTTTCCGTTGGCACATAGAACAATTGCACGACATCACTTCTGAAATTTCGCCATCCACCTCGAAGGCAATCTGTCCGCAATGACAACTTCCTTGGTATTTCATTTGGCTTTACTCCGTTCTACTGGGTTTATGTTCTGCCTTTTCACTGGTTCTCAATTTCAAAGTAGGTTGTCGCGCGCCATTCATACACGAACCGCCCGCGTGATGAGATATTCGCGGCCCCAACGTACCTTGCC
>JANOHT010000227.1:0-10025 GCA_031406605.1 Methylotenera sp.
CTGCTTGCAGGGTTTATCTCGTTATGGTGAAGATACGGGGATTGAGGCAGATTATATTGTGGTTGAGATGGCGAAGCATATTCTTGGGGATAATTGGATGCAGGAATATGTGGAGAGAGTGAATAAGGGCGGGATTGAGAAAGTGTTGTTGTAACTATTTATGTTAGAAAATTGGACTTCAATAATAGAGCTATCCAAATTTTTTGGAATGCCAGGGGTTTATATAGTTATTTCTGTAATAACTGTTTTTATAATACTTTATGGTGTGAAGCATTATCTTGAAATACACACTTCAAGAACATTTGCTAGAGATAATCAGTTTAATAAATTTTTCGAGTTGATTGAAAAAAGTAAAACCTTATCCAAATCAAATTTAATACTAGAACATAAATTTGAAGATGCATATAAGTTGTATTTGAGTGCCGATGAAATTGAGTATGTTCTCAGAAATAAAGAGCCACTTTTATTCATTAGAAATTTGAGAAATTGTTACTGGTTGTTTGAGTTTAACCCTGAAAAAGAAATATATTCTTTAAAGACCAAAAAACGACTAAGTTTAAAAACAAAAAAACTTATTAATTCATGGTTTTATTATATTTGTGCCATTTTAATGATTCTCGGTTTCATGCTAATATTTTTTTCTGTAAATCGATTTGAAAAAGTTGTATTTAGTGTACTTACCTTTGAGTTCGGTTTCGGTATGTTTGTAGCATTAAGAAGTGTAAAAAATCTAAACTCTGCAATTAAAATAAGTAGTGATTACTTTAGCAAGTAGGGTATGCAAACTGATGTTTATTTGCGCACCATTTCTGAGAGTTGAAAGAGGTCGCTTTCGCGCGACTTGCGAGTTACTTTCTTTTGCTTAGCCAAAAGAAAGTAACCAAAGAAAAAGCTACCCCCTACCGCTTTTTTCCTGTGCTACTCAACATCATGGGCGCCAATCGGAAACTCGCTACGCTCAGACAGCCGCTTGCCGAAACCTCCCATGATGTTGAGTAGCACAGGCGCGGTAGCAGGGGATTAAAAACCGTGTCAGGTTTCACTCGTTGCTTATCTTCTCAGATAACTTGCAATCTTCACCGCCGTCATACCAGCGTAGGCTGGTATCCAGTCAGGGTGGCGCTCACGAATGACATTTTATTGATCAGTAGCTAGGTATTCACGTGGTCTAGATGCCGTCTGTCGGCAGAATGACTATAGTGAGGATTAACCACTCTAGTGAACCAAATACTGTTATTTATTGTGGATTAGCTATACCAGATTTACGTTATTTAACATTTTTGTTTAATTCGGTTTGGTAAACTAAAGGCGTCTATGTGCGTTAACTAACATATGTATTCATGGGGTTGGTTCATACTAAACTTAGTTTCAAAACTTTCGTTTAAGTTTTCAGTCATATTTTTGGTATTTTAGCAGTTCTTAATAAGTAGTTTAATAAGTGAAGGTGGATGATATGCGTAATAAAATTATTGTAGGTTCTATATTGGTTGCATTTACATTGGGCGGTTGTGCCAATATGACAGAAACGCAAAAGGGTACTGCTAAAGGTGCTGGTATCGGTGCTGGCGTAGGTGCAGTGGTAGGTGCTATCGCTGGTAAAGGTAAAGGTGCAGCAATCGGTGCGGCTGTTGGTGCAGGTGTGGGTGCGGTGGCTGGTAATGTTTGGACTAAACGCCAAGAAGAACAGAAACGCCAAATGGAAGAAGCAACTGCGGGTACTGGTGTTGCGGTAACGCAAACTGCTGATAACCGTTTGAAATTGGATATTCCAAGTGATATTTCTTTTGCCGTGGGTCGTGCAGATATTCAACCAAACTTTAGAACGATATTAAATACTTTTGCCACCAGTTTGGCGAGTACGCCTAACAGTAACGTAACGATTATCGGCCATACCGATAGCACTGGTAGCGATGCCGTGAATAATCCTTTATCGTTAAACCGTGCAGCTAGTGTGCGTGATTACTTAGCTGCTAGAAGCGTGGCTTCAAGTCGTATTGCGATTGATGGTCGCGGGTCACGTGAGCCTTTAGTGGCTAATGATACAGCCGCAAACAAAGCGAAAAACCGTCGTGTTGAGATTTTTGTAGCAGAGCCAGCACCAGTAGCTGCTCAATAATAAGTTTTACCAAGTAGGTGCTTAATCAGTAGAGCAGAGGTGTGCAGGTTGATTCTGATTTGCATACTTCTGTAACTGAGTCTTTTGTGGATTTCATTACTCTGGCTTTACAAGCCTAATTCAAATTATTCGCAATGTTTGCTAGATTCGCTATGTTGCGCTACCCTATGTCATTGCGGATTTCTGCAAACTCTAAGGGGATACAAATGAATAAATTACTAAAAGCACTATTATTAAGTTTGTTTATTACTGTTGCATTTACAGCTTGCAAAAAATCTGACGATACCGCGGCAGAAACTGCTGAAGACGTAAAAGAAGCCATCACTGAAATGAAAGACGATACTGTTGATGCGGCTAAAGATGCTGCTGCTGCCACAGAAGAAGCAGCCAAAGACGCAGTTGATGCAACTGCTGAGGCGGCTGGTGATGCTAAAGAGGCTGCTAAAGAAGTTGTGGAAGACGCTAAGGATGCTGCGAAATAAGCTTAACGAATGAGTAATACGAAAAGTATGATTTAAAAAAGGGGCACTGCCCCTTTTTTATTGGCTAGTTCATCATGAATGTTGGTCAGTATTCATAATAAATTCTGTGTAAAAAATTGGGTTGGCGCACTGGTTTAACACATTATGCACATTAAATATGCATAATTTACCATAAAAATTTAGTCATTTTTAACTTATAAAATAACTCTAGAATCAATACCAGATTAACTCTTGGGCATATTAGCCTGTCACGTAACTTTAATACTGAAGTCACTAGATTGTCATTGGCATGGCTTATGCTGATTATCAAGTGCAGTAGATATACAAGCAGACTCAATGCGCCAATGAAATAGGTGGTTAAGTACAGATACTGTATCTGAAACTTGATGATTAGGAGATTTAAAATGAAACATTTATTTAAACAGACTTCTTTATTGCTTAGTGTTGCATTGGCTGTGGGTGCGCTTACCGTTATTGCTAAAACTAGTCCAACTTTTGATATTCACACCAGTGTGATTTCAAAAGCTGCACAAAGTGAAAAAGGCGTAATTTTTGTGTTAACCGAGCGTGGCCCAGTGGCGGCAGAAGCTGCGTATATGCTTTCAGCACAAATGAAGCAAAATGAGGGTTTTTTACCTTTGTTGATGGTGGCGGATAAAGACAAAGTGTCAGGCTACATGAGCGCTTTAGCATTACCTACAGAGTCATTACCTGCGGTGATCTTTTTCGATAAGTCAGGAAAAGAGTTAGCGCGTGTTGTAGCATCTAAACCAGAGATGATAAAGTCAGCTCAATATCTAAATCGTGTTAGTTAGTATGGTTTTTATAAGCAAGTAGGGTGGCAATTTATTCAGTATTAGGTTGGGTTGCTACCTTATTTTGATTTAAAGTAACGCCGTAAGAGAGCGTCAGTTTAAGTGTTAAAAAGGTAAGAACACAGCAGTAGCTAGATTTTGCATGATGCGCGAAATCAATCGCTGAGACTTCTCGGCCAAAGCAATAGCATACAAGTCTGTGCGACCAATTATCTTCCCAAACTCTCTTTCAAATGATAAGTTACGGTCTTTATCATTGATTTCATTGCTTAATAAATATAGGGCGCCATTTTCATCCTTAGCATTAGATAGCTTCCATGCTGCAATTTCTATATTTCTCGCTACGTTGTAAATATGTTGCGGGTCTATGGTGTCTGTTAAATAAAAGTCTTTTCTGCCACCATGCGCCTTCATTAACATGGTTTGTAACCCAACAATAAAAGCCAGCACACGGTCACCGGTATATTCTGGCTTGAAGGTTAAAAATATAGCTTCTGTACCTTGCAAGTTTTGCATATCCTCGAACTGATAATGGTGTTGTGCTTCACCATCAAATACCCAAGTAATCATCTTTTCAGCATGATCAGAGGTGCTTTTTCGCAACTCATGCGGGTTGCGTTTGTAAAGCTTTAGCATGAGTAGACGCAAGCTTTCAGTATTCTCACGTATTTCCACGTCAGCCATACGGTCAAAGTCGCTTTTACCTAGTTGGTGAAACGAGCTACGGTCTTGATGTTCTGGGATTGAATTTTTTGATAGTGCGCTACTTCTATTGTTTGTAGCAGTTGCACATGAGGATAACATCGACAACAGCAGGATGCAGCTTACGATATTAGATGTGATAGTCATTGATTAAAATAATATCACTTTTAATAGAATCACTTTAACCTATGCTGATTATTAAATCGTTATTTCTGAGATGCTGAATTTCTTTGTATAACTCTGGCTTTGGGAAATACCACACTAAATACGCTACCAGTCCCTAATTCACTTGTAATCTCTAACTTGGCTTGATGCCGTGTGAGTATATGTTTTACGATAGAAAGCCCAAGTCCTGTGCCGCCAGTTTCTCGGCTACGGCTACGGTCTACGCGATAAAAACGTTCAGTAAGTCGGTCAATATGTTGCTGTTCAATACCAATGCCATTGTCTTTTACGCTAAATACAGCTTGGGCCTCACGTAATTTCCAGCTGATATGAATTTCACCGCCAGTAGGCGTATAGCGTATGGCATTGCTAACCAAATTGCTCAACGCACTTTGTAGCTCTTCAGTGGCTCCCATTAGATCTAAATTTTCATCGGCTTCAACACTTATTGCATGCTTACCCTGACTTAAGCCATTTGCGTCATTGAGCAACATATTCACCAAAGCAGACATATTGATTTCCGTATCTTCAGGCGGTAATGCATTACTTTCAATGTGAGAGAGCGTAAGTAAATCTTCAATTAGTCTACCCATACGGCTTGTTTGCTCTTGCATCATATGAAAGTAGTTACGTGTACTGTCTGGCACCGCGCCATCCATATCTAATAAGGTTTCAACAAAACCACCTACCACGGTTAATGGCGTGCGTAGTTCATGCGAAACGTTGGCAATAAAATCACGGCGCATTGTTTCTATTTTTTCCAGCTGCGTGACATCACGACAAATCAGCAGTTTTTGTTTAGTACCAAAAGGGATGAGCTGGATTTCTAAAGTGACTTCAGGGTTGCGCCAGGATTTAAGTTTGATGGGCTCAGAATAATCTTGCTCTTGCAAGTAATTAACAAAATCACCATGACGCACTAAATAGTTGATAGGTTGGTTTTCATCTTGTTTAAGGTCTAAACCTAACTTAATTTCCGCAGGTGGGTTGCACCATTCAATTTCATTTGCAGCGTTGAGCACCACTACGCCATCAGGTAATGCACTGGCAGCATGGCGAAAACGCCCTAGTGCTGAGCTCAGCTGTGTTTGGTTTCGCGAGTGACGACGGTGCTCTTGGTAGAGTAGGGCAAACACATCTTCCCAGACACCAGTACCGTTTGGAATATGATTCAGGATTGGTTTTTTAAGCCATTGATTAAGTTGGTGCAACCAATATAAATGACCAGCAAGGTAGATTGAAACGCCTGCTGAAAATACAATCAGCGCTGTAAATGCATCGCTACTAGCCCAAGTAATCAGGCAAACGATACTGAGTGCCAAGCCCAGCCAAAAGGCGTTCCAGCGAATATCTTGCACGTTTAAAATTCTTTAAAAATGTGTTGGCACATTATAGATGGCTTAAAATTTATGTCATCAAAAATTTGCTAAAAGCATGATTGATATGAATGCTTTTAGTTAACTAGATTTATTAACTTAATTTATTGAACAGACAAGCGATAGCCTGCACCGCGCACAGTTTGAATTAAATCTTCATGACCAGATACTGCCAAGGCGTTGCGTAACCGGCGAATATGCACATCTACCGTGCGGTCTTCGACAAAGACGCGGTCGCCCCATACTTTATCCAGCAGTTGACTACGCGTATGCACACGCTCTGAGTTCGTCATAAAAAAGTGTAGCAGTCTAAATTCAGTTGGGCCTAAATCAATGATTTTGTCATTACCGGTGACTCGATGCGTAGTAGGGTCAAGGCGTAAACCATTTACATCGATTGGGTCATCCGTCATTTGTGGCGCACGGCGACGCAATACAGCTTTGATGCGCGCATTTAATTCACGCGGACTAAATGGCTTGGTCACGTAATCATCAGCGCCAACTTCTAGGCCGCGTACTTTATCAAACTCGTCACCACGCGCCGTCAGCATGATAATTGGAATGGCTTTTGTGTGATTATCAGATTTCAATTTGCGAGCGAATTCTAAGCCACTCATGCCCGGTAGCATCCAATCTAGCAAAATTAAATCGGGCATAGTTTCACGCAATAGATTTTGTGCATGTTCTACACTTAAGGCACGCATGGCATTGTGCCCAGCTTGTGTAATATTCAGAGCAAGTAACTCTTGGATTGCGGGTTCATCTTCAACGACTAATATATTAGCTGGCATCATATTTCCTTATTGAATATAGGCTTTGATAGTTCACTCTAGTCAGTTTATGACTCTAATATGACATATTAATGACAAATATCAATCTTCATCTCATTACGAAAACTTAAAACCTAAATAAGTAAATTGCCATTTATTGCTTTTTGTAACAATATGTAAAATAATCAAATCATAAAAACGTATCATCAAAATAAACCATTAATTTCAGGGGCAGGCATGGCAAGTTTTTTATCTAAAGAGAACATTACCGCAAACGCTAATTTTAATCGCTGGTTAGTGCCTCCGGCGGCTTTAGCTGTGCATTTATCTATTGGTATGGCATATGGCTTTAGTGTTTTTTGGAAGCCGCTAGGTAATGCTTTATTGGGTGAAGATGGTAAGCCATTAGCAGCGTGTGCTGCAGGGGCTACAACGTTTGGCGAAAAGTTAGACGGCACTTTACGCGCACTTACCGCCACAGACTGTAATTGGACGCAATTTGATTTAGGTTGGATGTACACCTTATTCTTTGTTCTGCTTGGCTGCTCCGCCGCAGTCTGGGGTAGTTGGCTAGAACGCGCTGGTCCACGTAAAGCAGGTTTGGTTTCAGCACTATGTTGGTGTGGTGGTTTATTGATTTCAGCGTTTGGTATTTATAGTCACCAGTTATGGATGATGTGGCTGGGTAGCGGTGTTATCGGCGGCATAGGTTTGGGGCTTGGCTATATTTCTCCCGTTTCAACTTTGATCAAATGGTTCCCAGACCGTCGCGGTATGGCTACGGGTATGGCGATTATGGGTTTTGGTGGCGGAGCGATGATAGGCTCACCATTAGCTACTAAACTGATGGGAATCTTTGCTGCTGATGTTAATGGTGTAACACAACCCGGTATTTGGCAAACATTTGTTGCGCTTGCTGTCGTGTACGCAGTCTTTATGGTGTTTGGTTCGCTTGGTTATCGTGTGCCACCCACTGGCTGGAAGCCTGCTGGCTGGATTCCACCGGTAAGCAAAACAAATAATATGATTGCATCGCGACACGTACATCTTAATAAAGCGCATAAGACTCCGCAGTTTTGGTTATTGTGGATTGTGCTTTGCATGAATGTTTCTGCTGGTATTGGTATTATTGGTGCTGCTGCGCCAATGCTACAAGAAACTTTTGGTGGTGCATTAATTGGCCTATCAGGTTCTGCTACCTATGATTTAGGGTTTGCTGACATCAAAAAAGATGAGGCACTAGTAGCGCTGGCAGCGGCAGTCGGTGCCGGGTTTGTTGGGTTAATTTCTTTATTTAATATTTTCGGACGTTTTTTCTGGGCTAGCTCGTCTGATATTTTAGGTCGTAAACGTACCTATGTTATTTTCTTCACACTTGGCGCATTGCTTTACGTCACAGCTTCACAAATGGCTGGGTTAAAATCTTTAGCCATGTTTGTTGCATGCTTTTGTATCATTGCATCTATGTATGGCGGTGGTTTTGCCACGATTCCTGCTTATTTAGCAGATATGTTTGGCACGCAATTTGTTGGTGCGATTCATGGACGTTTACTCACAGCGTGGTCAACAGCAGGTATTTTAGGCCCAGTAATTGTTAATTATATGCACGATATTCGCTTAGAAGCCAACGTACCATTCGCTAACATTTACGCGCCAATTTTTTATGTGTTGGCTGGCATGTTGGTGGTGGGCTTTGTTGCAAACCTAATGGTAAGACCAGTCGCTGATAAATTTTTTATGACAGATGAAGAGCTAGCCTTTGAGAAAAAGCTGGCGCATGAGAAGTATATGGTGACCACCGAAGTCACTGGCATTGCAGAGAAAACACCGCTACTCACTAGTTTTGCATGGCTGGCAGTGGGTATTCCTATTAGCTATGGTATTTGGAGTACGATACAGAAAGCATGGGTGTTATTTCAATAATGAAGCAGCCAATATGCGGTAAAATATGCTTTTGAAATAAGCCGTTGTGACTGAGGAAATAAAACGTGAGAGAAATTAAGCAAAATTTAGATGGTACAGGCATGCAAATCGGTATCGTGCTATCAAGATTCAACCCTGATATTGGTGATGGCTTGTTAAGTGCATGTAAAACTGAGTTGTTGAAATTAGGTGTGGCAGATGATGCGATTACTATTGCGACGGTACCTGGTGCATTAGAAACGCCTTTTTTATTGCAACACATGGCACTAAGTGAAAAATTTGATGCATTAATTGCATTAGGTGCAATTATCCGTGGTGAAACTTATCATTTTGAAGTGGTTTCTAACGAATCAGCGCGAGGTATTTCTGAGGTGCAGTTGAATACGGGTATTCCCGTTGCAAATGCAGTATTGACCACTGAAGATGATGACCAAGCGATAGCGCGTATGCATATTAAGGGTGCAGAGGCTGCGCAAGTGGCGATAGAAATGGCCAATTTGGTTAGATCGCTATGATTGCTGAGAATGAATTTCCGCCAGTTGATGCTGCACTGACTAGCTTAGTTGTTGAAGATGCGGCAGCCAAAAAAGAACCTGCTAAAAAAAGTGGTGCTAAAAAAGCGGGTAGTAAAAATCGCAGAAAATCACGGGAGTTAGTGTTAAAAGCTGTTTACCGAGGCATGTTAAATCAGTCGGAACTTGGCCCGATTTTTCGTGATATGGCCGATGACCCTGACTATAACAAGGCAGATGAAGCCTACTTTAAGCAATTGTTAGAGGCCGTAACAAAGAATGTTGAGGCACTTGATGCCAAAATGGCTGATTTTATTGATCGGAAACTGACTGAATTAAGCCCAGTAGAACACGCTATATTACGTATTTCTGGCTGTGAATTAATGTTTGATATGAGTATTCCATACCGAGTTATCATTAATGAGGGTGTGGAATTAGCGAAGATATATGGCGGCATAGATGGTCATAAATACATCAATGGCGTGCTGGATAAACTTGCGGCTGATGTGCGCAGTACTGAGGTAAATAGTCCTAGAAATTAGTATTTGTTGGCGCTGCTAGGCAGGGTAAGTTAAAAATTAGTGATACATAAAATATGCCAGTAAATTGATTAAGGATAGCTGATGAAAAAGCGTTTTTGGAAGTCTGATCGGTTTGCTGGCTTAATCATCCCTTTATTTTTTTTATTTGTAACCGATAGCGTATTTTCACAAAGTCTAAATAACATCTTTGGAAGTCTCGGTTTGCAAAAGAGTAAACACGACTTAGTTGCATTGGTGGCTAAGTCACTATTTGATACTGTTTCACTCCTTGAAAAGTCGTTATCAAATATTCATAATCACTTCTATCAATCGTGGTTGTTGCTAACCACAACTCAATCGGTCAATCTATCACCCCAAGACATTGATAATTATGGTTTAAGTCAGCGGGTCTTTTCTACTGAATCAAAAGGCTGTACGGGCAAGCGAATATGCACTTGAGCGATGCCCTGGAAATTGTGCGACTAACCAATGTGGGGTTATATCGTGACCAAAATGAAGATGCTCTCGCTAGTGATAGTTCTTTAGGTTTAGCGGTGCTGGCAGACGGTATGGGTGGGTATAACGCTGGTGAAGTGGCAAGTGAAATTGCGGTATTAAGTATTATTGCAGAATTGAAAGAGGC
>JANOHT010000247.1:0-3347 GCA_031406605.1 Methylotenera sp.
AAAGGGCGAGTTATTACCCAAAATGGGCAGACACTCGAAAAACTACTTAAGCCGTTTGTCTTTAGAAAATACTTAGATTTTGGTGCCTTTGCTTCAATGCGTGATTTGAAAATTCAAATTCAGCGTGATGTAAATAGTAGGGGAATGCACAACAATATCAAACTGGGGCGTGGCGGAATCCGTGAGATTGAGTTTATCGCGCAAGTGTTCCAGTTGATCCGCGGTGGGCAGGATGTCAGCTTGCAAATTAAGCCAACTTTAGCAGTGCTAACGTTATTAAAAAGTAAAGGTTTACTACCAGAAAAAACAGTAGATGAGTTGAGTGAAGCTTATGTGTTTTTGCGCAACTTAGAACATAGACTGATGTATGTAGAAGATGCACAGACGCAGGAACTGCCAAAGACAGATGCAGCGAAAGCGCGCATTGCTAAAGCCATGAACTTTAGCGACTGGTCGCAGTTTTTAGCCCAATTGAATGTGTTTCGTCAGCAAGTACAACAACATTTTGATGCCACTTTTAGCGATGCAAATACTGAGCGAGATGTATTTGATGTTGAAAAGTCCATTTGGAATGGTGCCTTTAACGAGCAGGAAGCTATTCTGGCTTTACAGAAAATGGGCTTCAACGAAGCGCAAGAAACACAGCGCCGCCTCAATGCTTTACATCAAAGTAGCCGCTACCTGCAGTTGCCAGAATTAAGCCGTCAGCGCTTTGATGCGCTCATGCCACATGTGCTTTCACTTGCCGCTAGCATGCAAAATCCTGAAACTACGTTAATTCGAGTGACTGATCTGTTAGAAATCATTTGCCGCCGCGCCAGTTACTTAGCATTGCTGGCAGAGCATCCCCAAGCGATGCATTTGCTGGTGAAGTTGTGTAGCAGTAGCCCGTGGCTGGCTAACTATCTGGCACAGCATCCGATTCTATTAGATGAGCTTTTAGACACACGCTCTCTATATGCCGCGCCAGACTTTTCTATTATGCGGGCTGAACTGGTTAAACGCTTAGCTGAAGTTGAAGGCGATATTGAACGGCAAATGGATGTGATGCGGCATTTTAAGCATGCCAGTGTTTTTCGTTTGGCGGCACAAGATATTGCCGGACAACTACCTTTAGAAAAACTTTCAGATTATCTGAGTGCATTAGCAGAGTTAGTGTTAAGTGTAAGTTTGGAGAATATTTGGTCATACATTAAAGGTAAGCATTTGGATGTACCTAAATTTGCTGTGATAGGTTACGGTAAATTAGGCGGTAAAGAGCTGGGTTACGCTTCGGATTTAGATATTATCTTTCTATACGATGACGATGCCCCTGAGGCAGGCGAAGTCTATGCGCGCTTCGCTCAACGCATTAACAACTGGTTTAATAGTTTGACTTCTGCGGGCCTGCTCTACGAAACCGACTTGCAATTGAGACCGGATGGCAATAGCGGATTGCTGGTGAGTGCGGTGAGGGCGTTTAAAGATTACCAGCTTAATAAAGCATGGGTGTGGGAGCATCAAGCGATTACCCGTGCAAGATTTGTCGCTGGCGATAGTGATATAGGCAAAGCTTTCGAGCAGATTCGTATTGAAGTGCTGACGCAAACGCGCGATCTGGAAGAACTGAAAGCAGAAGTGCTGAGCATGCGTGAAAAAATGCGAGCTGCACAAAGCGTGACTAAAAATAGCCACAGTGAAAATTCAAATGAAATGTTTGAGCTTAAAAACGGCATCGGCGGCATTATTGACGTGGAATTTTTAGTGCAATATTTAGTGCTAGCGCATGCAAAACAATACCCACAGCTTACCCAGAATATTGGCAATATTGCTTTATTGAAATTGCTGGCATCACTCGATATTATTGAAACAGATTTAGCGGAAAAAGTAGCACTCGCTTATAGAGAATACCGAAAAATGCAACATGCACTTAAGTTGCAAGGAGTGATGCAGACGAGGGTGGAAACAAGTTTAGTATCAATACATTCAATTGCAGTAACAGATTTATGGAAAAAGATTTTTAATTAACTATAATTAGGGCGTATTAGTGGAGCGTAATGCGCCGAAAGAGAAGATTCATACGATGCCATTCCTTGCAGTTTATGCGGACTAAAGTTTGCTAATGATAGGTATTAGGTTGTTCTTTGCTTCATTAAACGCTCTGATAATATGACGGTTAAGATAAATACCTTGTGAACCAAAGAAGAAGCAGATGTCATCTTGATATTTCGAAGATTGTTCAAAGGCATCCATTTTGAATAGATTTACTTTGCCAAATGCAACATTGAATGTCGATTTGATGTTTCCCTCTTCGATGTAATGATTATCAGAATCTGGATGACAGAGTGCATTTCGAACGAACTTAATCAGGTCAGATATATCTTTGATTTTCTCGGTTTTTTTTACATCATCATCAAAACAGATGCGTGATGACAATTGCTCTGACTTGGACATCAAATCACGTAAAGTAATTAAAAGCTCAATAAATGCAGCGCGAAAGAGCACATTATGAGAATTCTCTGATTTAAAGATTCCACAGCTAAGTAAATTTTCAATTCTATTAATTGCGACTTCAATGTCACTCTTTGTAAAAAAGTCTGGTTCAGGCATATTTCCCTTTTCAGCACTAACTTAAAATGAATATTCTAATTGTTAATGTAAGGTCATTAAAATTTCCAAACCTTACCATATGCCTCAAGCAATTTTTGATGCATAACACTACCTTCCATATTCGCCCCTAGAGCGCATAAACCAAAAAACTGCTCTTCACGGCTTAATAGTTTATGCGCTTGATTCAAAGTCTCTATGCCGTAAAGTAGCGTTAGATTTGCTTCAAATGCAGCAGTATCATCTGACTCGGCCATCTCTTTAATCTGTACCAGATTTTCAATGCAGCGATAAACGCGAGCACGTTTCTCATTTAATTCTCCAAACTGTGCTATCCATGCGCAGCCATTTAGAATTTCATCTGTGTCTCCGGCAGCAAGCGCCGCTAACGTTTTAAGCTCACCTGCACGCAAATCAACCCAAGTGGTATTTGGGTCTGCGCATAAGCCTATCAACGTAGTGACTGGCAGCTCATCTGCAAGGTCGAGTTCTAGCAAAACTTTTAATAGCTCGCTTGATTCAGTTTCACTTAATTCTGGCAAACGCAATGCAAAAGGGCGCACTAAGTTACCCACGGTGTTGTTCTCCCACTGCAATTCTTCCACGGGGTAGATTTCTGACATGCCCGGCACAAAAATGCGGCAGGCATATACACCTAAGTGCTCAAAGTCGGCGATATACATATCATGACCACTGCCATGAATGGTATTGACGCACCATTTGTAATCTTCTTCTGTCGTTGTACCAAAGTTCCAATCCAC
>JANOHT010000251.1:0-5045 GCA_031406605.1 Methylotenera sp.
CCTGACCATCAAGCAAGCAGATTTTGAACGCTTTAATCAAAGCTTTGAAATTGTCGTTAAAAGCTTGATTACTGAAGCCGATTTAGAATCTGTACTTGAAGTGGATGGCGGCTTGCTGGGCAAAGACATGACCTTTGAAACCGCACAAACTTTAGAAAAGCTAGTGTGGGGGCAGGGCTTTGCACCGCCTTTGTTTTATGATGCGTTCGAAGTCGTTAATCAACGCGTGTTGGGTGAAAAGCATCTAAAGCTCACTTTAAAGCTTATTTCAACAGCTACTTCTACCAGCCCATTGCCGGTGATTGACGCCATCTATTTTAATCATCCTGATTTTTTAAATGGCACTATTCAAGCAGCGTATCAGCTGCAAACCAATACCTATAACGGTACGCAAAAAGTACAACTCAATATAAAACACATTGCGGCTTAATTCACGTTAAAGGCTGCAAGTTTTTTAATTTAAATAAAATATATTGCACACAATTTAATTGTGATAAATTTAAATTGTGTTAGAATTTTATAAACTGAGAAGAACAATGGAATTTAAAGAAACAACATCGATTTCAATTATGACAAATGAAAACTTACTGAATGTAGATATGCAGATGTGCTTTGCGCTTTATTCAGCGTCGTTGAGCATGACTAAAGCTTACAAGCCTTTACTGGCAGAGCTGAACCTGACGTATCCGCAGTATTTAGTGTTGTTAGTGCTTTGGGAGAAAGATGCACTGACCGTGAATACCCTAGGTGAACGTTTGTTTTCTGATTCCGGAACGTTGACACCGTTATTGAAACGTTTAGAAAAGCTGGGCTTTATTCAGCGCCAACGCTCAACTGATGATGAGCGCAAAGTGATTGTGACGTTGACCGAAGCGGGCAATCAACTTAGTAAACAGGCGGTAGCCTTGCCTATGCAAATATCTTGCAATACCGGCTGTTCCTTAAGTGAACTCCAACAGTTGAATAGTCAACTCATCTCACTTAGAACGGCTTTAATTAAAAGCTCAACAAAAGCTTAATAAACTTAATATACATTGGATGTGCTTATTTTAGGGATGCGCTCAGCAATGTAACGAAATTTAATATTGGTATTTGATATTAAGGTTTAGTTTTTAAATTTTACAATTACTCAAGGAGAGTAGAATGAAAAAATCGCATCAATTCCCAAAACTTAAGATGTTGGCAATCTCAGCAATGATTTTAAGTATGCCTAACGTCTATGCGGAAGAAGCCGTGACTGCAGAAGCGGACAAGCCAGTCGTAGAGCAAATCGTCAATACTTTAACTAAGCTTTCAGGCGGCCCACATAAAGGCTACCGTGCCAATCATGCTAAAGGCATTGTGGTGAAGGGTGAGTTTGTTCCTGCAGCATCAGCAGCAAGTGTTACTAATGCTATCCATTTGCAAAAAACACCTAGCCCAGTGATTGTGCGATTCTCTGATGCGACTGGCGTGCCTAACATTCCAGATGCAGACGGCAATGCTTTTCCTAAAGGCATCGCGATTCGCTTTCAGTTGCCAGAAGGTGCTTATACCGACATTGTGAGTATTTCTACTAACGGTTTCCCAGCGGCTAAACCTGAAGACTTTTTAGGTTTATTGAATGCGATAGCTGCTAGCGGCCCTGATGCAGCAAAACCGAGCCCTGTAGAGCAGTTTTTAGGATCACACCCAGCCGCGCTTAAGTTTGTGCAAATGCCTAAACAGCCACCTGTGAGCTTTGGTACTCAGCCGTTTTATGGGGTTAATGCCTTTAAATTTACCAATGCAAAAGGTGAAACGCAATATGGACGTTATCGTATTACCCCAGTCAAAGGTGCAGAATTTTTAACTAAAGAACAAGTGGCCAAAGCGACACCAAACTATTTGTTTGAAGAGTTGCCAGCACGTTTGGCTAAAGCACCAGTGCAATATAGTTTAGCGGTGCAATTCGCTGAAAAAGACGATGTAGTGAATGACCCTACGGTAGTATGGCCAGAGACAAGAAAACAGGTTGAGTTGGGTACTTTAACCATTAAAACTGTAGATGCTGATAGTGTGAAATTTGAAAAAGCAACCATGTTTAATCCGTTGATTTTAGTGGATGGTATTGAGCCGTCTGATGACCCAATATTACTCGCACGCCCAGCAGCTTATGCTGTGAGTTACGGTAGACGGTTAACACCATAGAAAGTATCATTTTAATCTGTGTTTAGAAAAGCAAGCACCAAACTTGCTGACCTAAATATAAAGCAAAAAAGCTCACTTAAGGTGAGCTTTTTTATGCAAGTTAAACATGAGTATCCGCAAGTAACTCACTCAAGACTGAAAATACCAACTTTATTTCAGGTATTTACAGTCATTCAGTTAGAATCGCGAGTTATGACAATTAAATTACACTGCTTAAAACGGGCATCGCAGCTATTTATCGCGATAATTGCAAACTTAATTATCGCTACCTTGGCAATTGCCGCCCCTGCTTTACCTGATCCCGCCAACTTGCCCCGTTTTGAAACGCAGCCTAGCCCTCCTATCGTAAGTCCCACGATTGAGAACAAAGAGGATTCGAAATATCCCGCGCCTTTGCCAGAAAATCTTGGCATTAAAGTGAACGTGAGTAGCCTTAAATTTACAGGTAATAAAAATGTAAGTGATGCAGTGCTTTCAAACCTGCTAAAAGAATATCTGGGGCAATCGCTAGGTATCAAAGAGCTAAACCAAATGGCGGCTTTGGTGACAAGTTATTATCGACAGCATGGTTTTATGCTGGCGCAAGCATATTTGCCAGAGCAGGATATTAATCAAAATGCGCTTGAAATCGCAGTGATTGAGGGTTATTTGGGTGAGTTGAGGCTCAATGCTAAAGGGAAGCTTGATGAAGCTTTTTTGAAAAAAATAGCAGCTCATGATTTAGCTAGCAAAGATGCAATTAAAGAATCTAATTTGGTTAGAAATATTACGCTGATTAACTCTTTACCGGGATTAAAGGCTGCTTCTCAAATGTCCCCAGGTCAGGAGGTAGGCTACAGCGATATAGACATTGAAGTAGAGGCTTTGCCGCGAATTTCAGGATTTTTAGCGGCCGATACGTTCGGCAATCGGTTTACTGGCAGAGAAGTACTAAGTGCGGGCCTGTTTTTAAATAATCTAGCTGGTAGGGGTGATAGGTTAAGTCTTAATTTAAGAGCATCAAACCACGAGGGTCAACGTGGCATTCAGCTTGGATATCTCCTGCCAGTGCATGAGTCCGGCACTATTTTAAATTTAAATGCAGGCTATTTTGATTACCGTTTAGGTGGGGAGTTTTCTGCCCTTGGCGCGAAAGGGGATAGCACTTATTTAAGTGCATTCCTAGATCAACCAATATTAAGATCCAGACAAGGCAACCTTACTTCACGAATTGGGCTTTCTTATAAAGATATTTCTGATGATGTTTCAGCATTTGCGTTAAAAAATCATCGAGATATTAACGCGATTGAGCTGGGTTTATTTGGTGATTGGCGTGATGAGCGGTTGGGTGGGTTAAACCAATTAGGCGTCAATCTTAAATTGGCAGATGTGAATTTCAAGAACGATCCAGCTAAATCTTCGGATGAGACTGGTGCAGATACTGCGGGTAATTTCATTAAATATAATGTGTTCATATCTCGCTTGCAGCCTTTGTCAGCGGCTTATAACCTTAGTTTACGTGGGGAGTATCAAGGAGCAAATAAAAATCTGGACAGCACAGAAAAATTGGCAATTGGCGGCATCAATCGATGGCGTGAATTTGGCGAGCTACCTACTTCTTCAGATCGAGGTTTCATCCTCGGCGCTGAACTACGAAGGGCAATATCAAAAGTATCAGGGCTGGCAAGCTTCTTGCCTACAGTAGAAGTGAGTCCGTATGTGTTTTTTGATTATGGCAGAGGCGTTATTAACCACAATGCATTAAGTGACAGCAATCACGTCAAATCATCACATTATGGGGTTGGCGTTGATAGCATACTTTCGAAAAAATGGATGCTAGGTTTGGCTGTATCTCATCAAAGAAGTGATGTTGAGGGAACCGCCTCAGAATCTGAGACTCGAGCATGGGGTCAGATTCAAATGGAGTTTTAGAGCAGTAACAACCATCTGGAAATAGAATGAAAAAGAGTACTCAACCTAAAAAGCAATTTAATTTAACGCAACATGCCAGCATGAAAGTCATGCTGTCTTGCCTTATCGGCAGTGCGTTTACCAATGCGTATGCGTTGCCAACGGGTGAGGAAGTTAAAGCAGGTAATGCCAGCTTTGTACGTGATGGTCAAACTTTAAATATTAATCAAACTACTCAGCAGGTCATCGTCAATTGGCAGTCTTTCGGCATTGCCGCCAATGAGGCCGTTAATCTATATCAACCTAACCAAGGCTCAGCACTATTTAGAGTAGTTGGCTCCGATCCATCCCAAATTTTTGGTAGTTTAACAGCAACAGGTAGACTCTTTCTAATCAATCCTAACGGTATTTTATTTGCGCATGGCGCTCGTGTTGACGTGGGTAGCTTGGTGGCGACCACCATGCAAATGAGTGATGAAGACTATTTAGCAAAAAAATATCAGTTTAACGGTGACTCAACTGCATCAGTCATCAATAAAGGAACAATACGTACTGAAGATGGCGGCTATATCGTGCTACTCGGTAACACGGTAGAAAATAGCGGTTCGCTCACTGCCAATCAAGGCAGTGTGGTATTAGCTTCTGCACAATCTGCCCTACTTGATGTTTATGGCGATGGCCTCGTACAAGTCAAACTAAGTGGTGAAGCACTGAATGCAGTCGTTAACAACACTGGCAATATTACTACTGATGGAGGCGCTGTGCAGCTTGCAGCTAACGCGCGTGTAGCTGCAATTAATGTAAGTGGCGTCGTTCAAGCCAATAGCTTGGTAGTGCGCAATGGCGTGATTCGCTTAGAAGGTGGTGCAAACTCCACCGTCCTTGTCTCAGGTAAGCTCGAAGCCAGTGGCAAAACAGCCAGCGCTAAAGGTGGCTATGTTGCGGTTACTGGTGAGCGGGTAGGGCTACTTGATGGTACAACCATC
>JANOHT010000282.1:0-12332 GCA_031406605.1 Methylotenera sp.
GCAATGGCTCGTCGTGAAGGATGGATGGCAGAACATATGCTTATTCTTCGTCTGATCAGCCCTGAAGGTAAACGCTATCACATTGCTGCGGCATTCCCATCGGCATGTGGTAAAACAAATCTTGCTATGCTTCAACCGACACTTCCTGGATGGCGCTGTGAATGTATCGGTGATGATATTGCTTGGATGAAGATTGGTCCTACAGGTAAGCTTCATGCAGTCAATCCCGAGTCAGGATTCTTCGGAGTTGCTCCGGGTACTTCATATGCCTCCAACCCTATGGCAATGAATACGCTTAAACAAGATTGTATTTTCACCAACTGCTTACTTACTGATGATGGTGACGTTTGGTGGGAAGGCTCTGATGGTGAGCCGCCAGCACATGGAATTGATTGGAAAGGTAATGATTGGACGCCTGAAAGTGGGGTTCCCGGCGCGCATCCAAATGCTCGATTCACAGCGCCTGCTACTCAGTGTCCTGCGCTCTGTCCAGACTGGGAAGATCCTGAGGGAGTGCCCATCGACATCTTCATCTTTGGAGGACGTCGTGCCAGTGTTGTACCTTTGGTAACTGAGTCATTTAGTTGGAGCCACGGCGTCTTCATGGGGGCCTCTGTCGCTTCAGAGACCACTGCCGCGAATATTGGCAAGGTTGGCAATTTAAGGCGAGATCCTATGGCGATGAAGCCTTTTTGTGGTTATAACATCGGCGATTACTTTCAGCACTGGCTTGATATGGGTGAGAAACTTGGTGAGCATGCGCCTAAAGTGTTCTACGTAAACTGGTTCCGTAAAGATGATGATGGCAAATGGCTATGGCCAGGGTTTGGTGATAATAGCCGAGTACTTAAATGGATTTGTGAGCGGGTTGACGGTACGGCTAATGCACAAGAGACAGCCATCGGCATGCAACCAACGGAAGATGATCTCGATACGAGTGGTCTAGATATTTCAAGCAAAGACATTGCAGCCTTGCTTAAGGTTGACGAATCTCAATGGCGTCAGGAAGCTGATAGTATTGAGGACTACTTTATTTCGATTGGTAATCGTATGCCGAAATTATTAATGGAGGAGCTTGCCCAAATGCGGGCCAGGCTTGATTGCCTTGGGTTTGATGAGAGGATTTCAGCAGCACAAGGCGGGTAGTGACTTTTCGCCTCAAAAACGTATCCCTTAGCAGTCTCACTTATTACAGTAGCAGACTGAAGGACCGTGAAGATTTTGTTAAATTATTTATCCAACGTTATTCTAATTAATAAAAGAAAAGGCTTACCAATATTGAGTGATGAATAGCTTTAACAACCTGCATTGTGAATTTGTTCAAAACCACCTTGAATACTGGTCGAGCTCTTTAAAGTGCAGATTTTTTACATTTAGATTAAGCCTGTATTTACAGTAATTTTTAATTAGAGTCAGTGGTAGAGTCGTTATTGTCTGTACTGATTTCAGATCGCACAGTTTGTGGCGTCTTCCCAGCCCACCCCTGAAACGCTCTTGTAAAAGAATTAGCATCCTCGAAGCCTAAAAGGAACGATATCTCTGCGCTCGACATTTCTGTATTACGCAGATAATGATGGGCTAGAGAATCTCTCAAATTATCAAGAGTTTGCTGAAAGCTGGTACCTTCTTCCTGTAGCTTACGTTGCAGGGTGCGGGTACTGACTGCTAATTTTCGACTAACCGCCTGCATTGAAACCTCACCTGCCGGCAGAGATTCAAGTAGTGTGCTGCGTACCCGTTCAACTATTCCTGCTGTACGGTCAAGGTCGGCCAAGCGCTGACGCAAAGAAGGCTCAAAAAACTGCCACATCTTGTGATTTTCGGTCAGGAAAGGACGCTGAATGTCTGCCGCAGCGAATACCAGCTTAGCCAATGGTGTGTTATCCACGGAAATACCGAAAAAGGACTTATAGAGAAGTGAATCCGCATCAAAACTAGGTTGAAGCGGCCAACTCACTCGTAATGGCTGAACGTTACTGCGTGTCGCCAACCTTGCCAGTTGCACAAAAAATACCAGTTTGAAGGCTAAAAATACGCTGGGAGGCGGTTTCGTTTGCTCCAGAAAGTCTATGGTAACTGTAGTTTGGCTGGTCGTATGATCAACCCTGATCACCATGGGTGCGATTAGTTTAACGTACTTTGCTAATCGCTCTAAAGCACAGCCCATGTTTTCGCTACAAAGTGCAGCAAACAGTTCTGGTTCGAACCAATCGGAAGTCATTACTTTTGCAATACGCAATGGTGTTGGCAGATCGGGGTCAATCGATGCGGCCTCCGCATCGATTGCTTCCCAGAGCTGGAAGAAGTTTGTCGAATTCAGGCGAACGTTTTGACGAGCGAACAAATCGCCTGGCAATTGAGCACGACGCAGTACTGGCGCAGTTTCTATTCCAGCATCTTGCATCAATAAACGCCAGCCTGGCCAAACGGCATACTCCAGTGTGGAGCTCCTTCGGCTACTGACTGCATGTGTAGTTTTATCATTCATTTCAGCAGTCTATCTCGCAAAAGACGCCACAGCAATAGCTAATAGCGCCAAAATCTAATTATGCAAGTTGGCGTGTTCCGCTGTTATGTTGGCGTGTCTTGCTAGTGTCAACGACATATTTTGCAGGCAAAGTAGAGCCTAACTCAGATGTCAAGTTGTTGTTGATCAATATTCATAACAGCTTTTGAGTAGTTAAACCCTTATTTTGCCTTTTGGAGAACCATCAAAAATGAAAAATTTTAAATTAGCCGCAGCGCTTCTGGCTGCATCAATCTTAACTATCAGCATGGCGTATGCACAAGAAGTAACTACTAACAAAAACAGCACTGAACAGACCGCTAGTAAGACAACTCAAAAAAGCACAATCAGTGTCGAGATCACATCACCTGAAATACGCAAAGTTAAATTCGCTAACCCACCGCTGAATTTAATCGTGCCCGAGACACTATCTTCATTAAACGAAGTTGTAAAAAGCCTAAGCAAAGACGAAAACGTTAAGGTGGTTATTTTTACTAGTGATGTGGCTGGTTTTTTCTACAATCATTTTGACACGAATGAATTTCCCAATTTTTTAAGTCAAGTAGGTGCGAACTCAAAGCCGCTGTGGGTAGAACTGATGACTAATCTATCTAATGCACCATTTATCACCATTGCTTCAATTAATGGTCGCACCCAAGGGGGCGGTGACGAATTAGCGTTGGCATTTGATTTGAGATACGCCAGTAAAGAAAAAGCAATCTTTAACCAACCTGAAGTTGGTATTGGTTTATTCCCAGGTGGTGGTGGCACTTATCACCTAACAAAATTGGTAGGGAGAGACCGTGCGCTTGAGGTGTTATTAAGTAGTGATGATTATAACGCTGAGACCGCAGAAAAATTCGGTTGGATAACCCGTGCAATCCCAGAAGCGCAGCTAGATGGTTTTGTAACTAAGACAGCTAGCCGATTAGCCACATTTGATAAAACAGCACTGATCACTACAAAAAGGCAGATTAATACAATAGCCTTTCCAACTGAGGCGGAATTATTAAGCTCTTATGGCGAATTTACGAAGTCCTTATCTTGGCCAGGTCTTCAACAACGTATGCAGCTATTTGGAAAAGTCATTCAAGAAATGGGCCCATTAAAAGTTGAGAACAATATGGGTTACTTTATTGGAGAAGGTAACAAACAGTTACAGCAACAGCAGGGTATAAAAAAATAATGGTTGTACTGGCTAAATTTAATTCTGTACATCACGAGCAATTCTTAAGAGAGGTAAATATATGAAAAAGACAATTCTAATCACTGGTGCATCGTCTGGCTTTGGACTGATGCTGGCTAACAACCTTCACAAGCAAGGTTTCAATGTCATCGGCACCAGTCGTGAACCAGAAAAATACGAAGGCAAAGTACCATTCAAATTACTGCCTTTGAATATTGGTGATGACGCGTCCATCAAATCGTTTACAGACAAATTATTCCAACACACTCAAAAGTTAGATGTGTTGGTCAACAACGCTGGCTACATGCTTACTGGTCTAGCAGAAGAAACCCCTATCGATTTAGGTCGCCAACAGTTTGAAACTAATTTCTGGGGAACAGTTAAAGTAACTAATGCTTTGTTGCCATATTTTAGGGCACAAAAGCAAGGGAAAATTATCACAGTCAGTTCGATTGTAGGATTGATTGGGCCGCCTAATTTGTCTTTCTACACGGCCTCAAAGCACGCTGTTGAGGGTTACTTCAAATCGCTACGCTTTGAGCTTGACCAGTTCAACATCAAGGTCAGCATGGTGGAACCAATGTGGTTTAAGACCAACATTGGTAACAATGCCGTCTCTGCCAGCAATGGCAGCATTGCCGACTACAACGCCTACCGTGTACGAGCAAATGCTGCGACGCAAAAAGGCCTAGCTGAAGCGGAAGCCCCCGATGCTGTCGTGAAAACGATTACCTGTTTGATTAACGCAAAACATCCAAAGTTTAGTAATCCAGTTGGGAAGATGGCGAGCATGATTCTTTTCTTACAAAGTTATATGCCTTGCATGTTTGAAAGCTCGATTCTAAAAAGCGTAAAAACTGCTAAGTAGAAATCTTACCGCAGTGAAATCAGAACCAGTAGCGATTCAATCGAAACTGTTTAATAAGGAAATATCATGAAGTATTACCTATGCAAATTTATTCCGCCAAGAGCAGACTTCCTGCCGACGTTGTCTGCCGATGAACAAAAGTGGATGCAAGAACATGTAGTGTATTTAAATCAACTGCTCGATCAGAACATTATTGTTGCACATGGCCCTGTCATGGATCCATCTGGTGGATATGGTGTTTCGTTATACCAAATTACCGATGACCAAGATATTGCTGCGTTCACTTCAGAAGACCCCATCGTTAAGAATGGCGTTGGACATTACGAGCATCATCCAATGCTTCATCTAACGGCACGGACTTAATGTCGTTTTAACTTAATAACATTCACTTTTGCAATAAACTCACAGAGTTAATTGCATCATACTAGGAGAAAATAAATGACAACTACACTTATTACTGGCGCCTCTAGCGGCATTGGAGCCACTTACGCCCGACGCTTGGCCGCTCGCGGCCACAACCTCGTTCTCGTTGCGCGTGCAACCGAACGACTTAATACCCTCGCTGCCGAATTACGCAATGCATATGGCGTTGAAATCGAGGTAATCACTGCTGACCTCACTAACGAGAGTCAGCTTGAGCCTGTGCTTCAACGCTTGCGCTCCGATCCACCAATCGATATTCTCGTTAATAATGCTGGGGCTGGTTTGATTAGCGATTTTGCAACTGCTGACGCGGTTGAGATGGGTAAGTTGATAGAGATCAATGTTCTCGTACCTACTTTACTTGCGTCTGCTGTGATTGGTCCGATGGTGAAGCGTGGTAATGGTTCGATTATCAATATCGCTTCAGGTCTAGCGCTTGCACCTGAATATTCACATGGTATCTACGCAGCGACGAAGTCCTATGTCTTGACACTATCGCAAAGTTTGTCTGCTGAAGTCAGCTCAAAGGGTATCTACATACAGGCCGTACTACCAGCTGCTACACGTACTGAAATTTTTGAACGTGCAGGTGGTGACATTAGTATGGTGCCCGATGTGATGGAGGTTGAAGACATGGTCGATGCTGCTCTGGTCGGTTTTGATCGCAAAGAGTTGGTGACGATGCCTTCGTTGCATGACATTAGCTTATGGGAAAGCTTTGAGCAGGCGCGTGTGATGCTGGCTCAAGGCTTCAGTAGTGCAAAACCAGCACCACGTTATAAGCGCTAACTAGGTTAATGTCAGCATTTGCTGATTAATTCTCGGCTGCTAAAAAACTTAGCAGCCGAATAATTCTCAAGTGAACCTTGGTATACCCTATTTGCAGTTAAGCGTACCTTGATTGCTCTGTAGTCATTCTAATTAAGTGGTGGATTTTTCTTGAATCTCTGAAAGAGTTTGCGCTGGAGTAACTAGCAGATTTGACTTGGAATAGATGGCGTTATTCGGCTCTTAAAGCTTGCTGGGAAATTAACAGCAAGAGCCAGTTATGGTTTTTGCCGCTGCCTCACGATACACTCTGTGTGGGTAGTCCAGTGGAAGTTTATCAACGTCTAGTAAAGCGGGTGAAGTCCAAATAAACTTGAAATTTGTGCTTGGCCATGTTCACGAAATAAAAACTCTGCTCTTTGTCCATCGCCATTACGAATGGCGTTGACAATGGCGTGGTGTTGACCATGGGCACGAAACAAATGCTCATACGCTTTATCTAAACCAAGGCTTTTAAAGGCCATGGCTGATGGTGCAACAAAGGGGACGGCATTGAGTCTTTTGATGAATATATTGGTCAGTTCTGAACCTGCATGTTCGATAATGATTGTATGAAAACGGGCATTCATTTGTCCGTAAAGCTCTTCGTCTTCAGGCTTTAAATAACGCTTTTCAAATAAGCGGTCACCTTCTTCTAAACATTCTTTTAACGCCTGCAGGGCTTCCGTTTTATCTTTTTTTTCAGCTAAAGTACGTGCCGCATGACCCTCCAGAATCGTGCGAAGATCAAGTGCTGATCGGCATTCACCTAGGCTAAAAATTTTAACTGAATAACCGCGTTTACTAAGAGGCTCAAGGAAGCCTTCTGCCGCAAGTGCAGGTAAGGCATTACGAATTGGTGTGCGCGAAATATTAAGACGTTCGGCAAGTCCTATTTCAGTGACGCGCTCCCCAGCTTTTAATTCGCCAGTAAGAATCATTTCACGTATACGTTTAATAGGATTAAGCATTTCCATAGAGTCCACCCTGATTTTATTGGTCAATGCAGTCTGGACGCTAACCCCAATACCACTCACAAATCCAGAACTAAGCGAGCGCTTTTACTGCGAGAGCAGCAGGGGGTAAATCGGTCATTAGCGGCTTTTTCAGCATCTGTTAAGAATACATCACGATGCTCTGGTTCGCCTGCTAATATGCCTGTTACACAAGTCCCACAGATACCTTCTTCGCAGGATACGGGTAAGAAAATATCTTCATCTTCCAGGGCCTCTAATACAGATTGGTCTGGAGAAATAGTAATGATTTTTCCTGTACTTTTAATTTCAACTTCAAAGGAACCGTCATTAGAGTTATCTACCGATACCGCAGAAAAATACTCTTTATGCACTTGTTCTGCCGGCCAGTTTTGGCAAGTGGCGCTGTCGATAATGAAATTCATAAAACCATTAGGGCCACACACGTATATGTGGGTTCCTATTGTTGGGCTTCCAAGAACGGTTTTTATGTCAAGCACTTGATTCTGATCGTCAAAATGGAATGTTACTTTATCGGTAAAGCCAGAGGATTGAATGCGTGAGATAAATGCGCCCCTGCTTTGGCTGCGCGTGCAGTAGTGCATTTCGAAATCTTTGCCTAAACGGTGTAGTGTTTCAGCCATTGCTAAAATCGGCGTCACACCAATACCGCCAGCAAATAATAGCGTTTTCTCCGCATCACTATTCAATGGGAAAAGGTTGCGTGGAACACTGATCTCGATTTCATCGCCTTCTTTCAATAAACTGTGTACGGCTTCAGAACCGCCGCGAGATTCTGGATCCTTGAGGATGGCAATGAGGTATCGGTGAGTTTCGCTTGATGGGTTACACAAAGAGTATTGCCGAATCAGACCATTTGGTAAGTGCAGGTCGATATGTGCGCCGGCATCGAACGCGGGCAAAGAAGTTCCTTCGCTGGGAATGAGTTCCAAGCTGACAATATCGTCGGCTTCAATTTGTTTGGATTTTATGAAAGCTTTCATCGTGTTATTCTCTTGTGGCAAAGAATTTTCTTATGCTTCTGTCACTTTTAGCGCTGTTTCTTTTTTAATGATACGCTCAATCATGCGTCGTGCTTGAACGCCGCCAGCGTCGATATCCAGTTTGAGTAAAGACCGCTCTGGATGTTGAGATAAGTTGCGCTGCTGGCTTTCCAACATTTGCATATCCTCTTCAAAGATGGCGCCTTGCCCTTTGCGTATTTTTGCGGTGAGTTCTTCATCATGTATGCGGAACTTTCTTGCAAGACCCCAGAAGTAGTGAAGAGAAGTATCGGTTTCTGGCGTAATAAAATCGACAACAATGGTACTCACTTTATCTTTGTCGTCCGCATGATAGCCACCTTTACCTACCAGCGCGACACCCACTTCAATCATAATATGACTTGGCGCTGTAAAGCGGCATATTTGCCAACGATCCACTTTTGCTTCTGGGTCTAATCCATTTTCTGTCATGGCCATTTGCCAGAAAGGTGGGGCGGAAATATTCTCCATAAATCTGCTGGTGATGACATGACCATCAACCACTTCAGTTTTAGACGGAGTTTCATCAATTTCAGGTTGGCCAATACTGGTAGCATGCACATAGTTTTCGTGACTTAAATCCATCAGGTTGTCGATTAATAGGCGATAGTCGCAAGCAATATTGAATAAACCGCCACCAAACACCCACTCTTTAGATTTATACCAAGTGAAGTCAGGAATCAAAGCAGGATCGGCTTTGCTTGGGTCGCCAGTCCAGACCCATATAAAGCCATCAAATTCGACAACTGGATATTTGCGAATACAAGGAAATTGATCAACACGTTGCTTAGGCATACATGCAGTTTTACCCTCTGAACCCATCGCCAAGCCATGATAGCCGCATACTAAATTATCGCCTTGTACAAACCCCAATGACAATGGCGCGCCGCGATGCGGGCAGAAGTCTTCTAAGCCGTGAACGACACCTTTTGAGTCACGATAAAATACAATTTTCTCATTGCACACGGTTCTGCCGAACGGTTTTTCGCCTACTTCATCCGTAGCGCAAGCAACGTACCATGTGTCTTTAATCATTGTTTGTGTCATGTTGAGGCTCCTCGTTAGAATTTAATATTGGATCCAATTTAATTGGAATTTATTATAGCGAAATAGTATATCAAGCATTGGTTTTTTTGCATTAATATCAGATATGCTGTTATTAGATGAGTATATTCATGTATTTTAGTTTTTAATGATGATTAAATGAAATTATGAATAAAATAGATTTTTATTATATTGTATCCAATATCGAGTTGAAAGTTTAAGTTAAGGTGAGATTGTAGGTGAAGAAAGTTCGCGTGAGATCAGCAGGTATTGGCAAATTATTCTCGCTTTAATAGATTTACTTTCGTGACATAAACTTGTTTGGGTCAATTGAGTAAAGATGCGTAATCATTGTAAATAAAAGTTAAAAAGGAAAATTATATGGTGGGTGCTAACAACTTTGATGATTTCATCGGGATCAATATGATTGGTTTTGTTGATGATAACTACGTAGTCGAGCTTGAGGTTCAGCCCAGGCATCTGAATCCCGTAGGTATCGTGCATGGTGGTGTGTTATGCACGATGCTTGATACTGCAATGGCTAAGGCTTTTTTTGAAACACTCCCAAAGGAAAAGCAATTTGGCGCAGCATTGGAATTGAAAATAAATTTTCTAAGACCTAGCGTGACGGGAAAGCTAACTGCTTTTGGAAAGCTTGTAAATCCAACAAAACGCACAGCTTTTGTTGAGGGTTATATACTAAATAAGCAAGGGAAGTTAGTCGCTAAGGCAAGTGCGACCATGATACTGTCAGCGATGATAACAGGCGAAGGGAAACAAATTTAAGAAAGGTAATATTTAAGAAAGGTCATCAATGGATTTTGGGTTAATTTTTATCGCATTTGCAGTTTTTTGGGCCTCTGCCTTTAATACAGCTTTTGGCTTTGGGGGCATATTTTTACTCAGTGGCATTTTGGCTTTTGTGCTGCCGATCACTTCGATCTTGCCGCTTCAAACGGCGTTGATGGTAGGGTCACAAATATCGCGCTGTATATTATTTAAATCACATATTGACTGGCGTTTTGTGCGTGCATTTGGTCTTGGCAGCTTGATCGGTGCGGTGCCAGGCGCATTGCTATATCAGCAAATGACCTCGAATTTGATTACGTTGATACTCGCCGGTATTATGTTGTGGGCTGCTTGGGCACCAAGAACCGAGTTTGGGTTTACCATTCCCTTCGGCAATGTGATGACTGGCGCAATCCATACATTTTTGTCGACGGCTTTTTCATTTGGTGGGTTGATTCAAGCTACAGTATTCAGACAAGGGTTTAGCCGCACCACCGTGACAGCGACAATTGGACTTTCTATGTTGGTGATGAGTATGTTCAAAATACCTGCTTATGCCATTACAGGATTTGACTATAGTCTTTATCTTAATGAGATTATAGTGGGGACGATAGTGGCGCCATTTGGCACTTGGGTGGGTAAGCACCTGCTATATAAAATGTCTGAGCGTATGTTTATTGCAGGCTTTAAATCATTGTTAACACTGGTGGCTATCAAACTAATTTGGACGGCTATTATCTCTCTTTAGTCGTTATATTTGGTTTACTTTTATTTGACATAATTTGGCATACTAAAGATTGCAAATGCGGCAATGATTGAACCACAGGCCATGATCAACGAGACTGTAAACAAGCTTCCCATATTGCTTTGCAATAGAAAACCAGCACCAATTGGCCCGCAGACTGAACCGACTCTACCTACACCTAAAATAAAACCAGTGCCTCCTGCACGGACTTCGGTTGGGAATGAACGCGCGATGATTGCATAAATGCCAACAATAGCCGCGTTGGTAAAAAAGCCTATCGCGGATGTAACGATAGATAGCTCACGTATGCTGTTATATTCCAAACCAAATAAAGTCAACGTGATTGCTGAAAGTAGCAGGGCGGTGATGACTAAGTGCTGCGTTTTGATTTTATGTGTTAGTAAACTTAGCACAATACAGCCACTAATTCCGCCTACATTCGCCCAAACCAAAACAGTACCAGATAGTGCTGGCGCAAATCCCATATCAACCACTAGTTTTGGTATCCATTTCATAATGTAATAAAAAGTCATCATATGGCTGAAATAAGCTATCGTTAATAACATGGTTGGTTTAATTAAATCCGCTTGAAATAAACGACTTATGCCCACAATTTTTTGTGATTGTTCGGCTGCTGCTAAATTAGCAATAGGCGCTTTGCCTATATGTTTTAATGTTTTGTTAATGCGTTCTAGTGCGTTATGTGGGCGCTTTTGATCTAAAAAAGAGATTGATTCTGGCAATAAATACCAGGTTAAAGGAATGGCAATAAAAGTAACCATCGAGCCAAACAGAAAAACAGAGCGCCAGTCAAAGTGAGTTAATAATATGGAGGCGATTGTGCCACCAACGATAACCCCGAGTGGGTAGCCTGTTGCCATTAGGCTTACACAGAAGTTGCGATTTTTAAGGTTCGAAAATTCTGCAGACATGGCACTAATAGAAGCTAATATGCCACCAATTCCAAGGCCAGTAAATAATCTCACAGCACATAGGGTTGCAATTGTTTGTGCAACTGCGGCACCATACATACCGAGAGCCATAATACACAGACTGAATAATGCGACTGGTCTTCTGCCGATACGATCCGCTATTCCGCCGAGTACAAATGCACCAAGCCCCATCCCGATTAATTCCATTGATAATACAATACCTAAAGCGGCTCTATTAACCCCCCATTCTTCAGCGATTCCCGGTGCTGCAAAACTAATGGACAGCACATCATAGCCATCAAGCGATATTAAAAATACACATAAAGCAACAATACAACCTTGGCGCAATGACATCGGTGAGTGATCCACTGTTTGACGTAACTCGTTTACCATTTCTAGCCCTCTTTCATTCTGAATTATGTTCTTAACACACGGCCTGAAATCTAAATTCATTACAAACAATAACATAAGTCATTTTATTTGATTTGCATGCCTGTGTTTTTATCGTTTTTATGCATTGCAATACTATGTCAATAGATAAGCTTTTAGACATCTCAATTTAATATAACTGCATGTTGTCATATGCCGTATCACATAATGTATACATGTTTAATAATGCGATTCAAATATGACAAAATGTAACAAATTATAAATATTAAGTAACAATTATTTAGTTTTACACATAATTGACATCAGGAGATAGAGCAATGTTATCCAGTTCGAGTGTTAAAGTGGCTGAAACCTCAGTCTATAATAACTCAGTGATCCTTCAGGCTTGGAAATGGGGGGGTAGTGTTTTCACTGGTGAATGGACCAAAGCTGGTGGTGGTGCTTATTCGGTCATCGAACCGGCAACAGGCGATTCGCTTTTCGAAGCTGGTATGGCCAATGTGCAAGATGTGGCGGATGCAGCTATTAGGGCAAAGCAAGTGCGTAAGAGTTGGACTAATGTATCTCCGCGAGACAAGCATGCCATTTTTACCAAAGCGGCTAAATTTCTAGAAGATAACCTCGA
>JANOHT010000018.1:0-2898 GCA_031406605.1 Methylotenera sp.
CTGTTTCACCCTTTGAAATACGGTTATCAAATTTCTCTAAACACCACTATTTATCAAAGTGGTTGCTGACTACAATTCAAGCCGCCAATCTATCTCCCCAAGACATTAACCATCATGGTTTAAGCCAGCGCGTCTTTTCTATTGAATCAAAAGGTTGTACGGGCAAGCGAATATGCACTTGAGCGATGCACTGGAAATTGTGCGACTAACCAATGTGGGATTATATCGTGACCAAAATGAGGATGCGCTCGCTAGTGATAGTTCTTTAGGTTTAGCGGTGCTGGCAGACGGTATGGGTGGGTATAACGCTGGTGAAGTGGCAAGTGAAATTGCGGTATTAAGTATTATTGCAGAATTGAAAGAGGCGTTAGCAATTCGTTCGGCAGATCATCATGTAACTGACTCTTTAGATGTTCAAGCCGAATCACAACTAATGATGAATGCCGTTAAAAATGCCAATGACATTATTTTTAATGTGTCACAAACGCACCCACAATGCGCCGGCATGGGGACTACGCTTGTGATGGCTTTGTTTGTGAATAATCGATTGCTGGTTGGGCATATTGGTGACTCGAGAATGTATCGCTTACGTCACCAGCACTTAACACAAATTACTGAAGATCACTCGCTACTGCAAGAGCAGATTAAGCTGGGGTTAATTACAACTGAACAAGCCAAGTATTCTGCAAATAAAAATTTAGTTACACGTGCTTTGGGCGTAGACCCTGAAGTTGAATTAGAGCTAAATCAATACTCAGTAGAGGTGGGAGATTTTTATTTACTATGCTCAGATGGTTTGACAGATATGGTAGATGATGTTGTGATTCAATCTACACTCAATGATTTATCATTGGAATTAACAAAAGCAGCAGAAGTGCTGATAGAAACTGCGAATGGCAATGGCGGTAAAGATAATATTTCTGTCATACTGATAAAGGTTAATAGCCCTTTTGAATATAAGCAAACTTGGTATGATAATTTTTTTGGCTGGTTAAAATAGCAGGGTAAATTATGGCAAAGCTTATTCTTTCGCTGGAAAATAAATTTTTGAGTGAGTATCAACTCAACAATGAGCGCACCACTATTGGACGCAGACCGACCAACGATGTCCATATTGACAATTTGGCTGTGAGTGGCGTACATGCGGCGATATTGAAAATGGGTAATGATTTTTATGTGGAAGATCAAGGCAGTACCAACGGTACGCTGGTCAACGCTAAAATGGTCAAAAATCATTTATTGCAAAATGGTGATTTAATTGATTTTGGTAAGCATCAATTAAAATACGTGAACGAAATATTGCCAATTATCGCCAATAATGGTTTTGAAAAAACCATGTTTATGCATCCAGAGGCTATAGGTGCCATGCCGGCCAAGTTAGATGATAAGCTCGAAGCAGTTATTGGCTCGGAGGCTCCAGTACAGGCGCCCGTAGACACAGCAACAGATTATGTAGAAAAAATTATTACTGCGAAAGTTTCAGTGTCACCAGTTGTGAAGTTGGAAACAGAATCTAATTCGTTTTCAGGATTAGGTAAAATACAAGTGTTAAATGGGTCTAATAATGGTCGTGAATTAGTGTTAAATAAGGCACTGACTACGCTAGGTAAACCAGGTGTGCAAGTCGCTGTGATTACAAAACGGTCGAATGGTTACTTTATTACGCATGTCGAAGGTCAGATTTACCCCATTGTGAACGGGGCATTGATAGGCCCACAAGCCTATGCATTAAATAGTCATGATGTCATTGAACTTGCTGGTATAAAAATGGAGTTTTACTTAAATTAGGCGCAAAGAGTTAAGCAAATGGTACTGAGTTAATAGCACTTAAACAGATATAAATGCACATGAACGCTTCAATAATACGAAGTATTGTGGTTTTTCTATTTTAATTTTAATGATCGAATAACCTCTTCTCGCAAATGACCGATAGCCAACATCCCTACTTGTTACATCGATTAGAACGACTTAACGCAATTGGTATTGCCCTATCAGTGGAGCGAGACCACAATCGGCTACTAGAGATGATTCTGTTAGGCGCAAAAGAAATTACTAATGCTGATGGTGGCACGCTATATACCATTACCAATGATAAGCATCTCAAATTTGAGATTATGCATAATGAAACACTTAATATCTCCTTGGGTGGTACCACAGGCAAAGAAATTCCATTTTTGCCTTTACCTTTATACTTAGCCGATGGCAGCCCTAATTTAACTACTGTTGCGGCTTACGCTACCCTCAATGATAAAACAGTTAACATCGAAAACGCTTATTTAGCCCAAGATTTTGATTTCACGGGTACTCGTAAGTTTGATCAGAAAACTGGCTATCATTCACAATCATTTTTAACGATACCCATGAAAAATCATGAGGCAGAAGTGATCGGTGTGTTGCAGTTGATTAATGCGATTGATGTGAATACACGAGAAATCATCCCATTTTCAGCGGCCAATCAAAGTTTAGTCGAATCTTTAGCATCACAAGCGGCAGTCGCGATGACCAACCACAATTTAATTGATGGTTTAAAAGGTCTGTTTGAAGCATTTATTGAGTTAATTGCTGAGGCTATTGACCAAAAGTCACCTTATACGGGCGGTCACTGTAAACGCGTACCTGAGCTTACCATGATGTTGGCACAAGCCGCTGTTGATGCAAAATCAGGCCCGCTTAGCGACTTTACGCTGACTGAAAAAGAGTTTTATGAACTGAAAATTGCGGGGTGGTTGCATGATTGTGGCAAGGTTACAACGCCAGAGTCTGTAATGGATAAACCAACTAAATTATCTGCCATTTTTGATCGTATCAATTGTGTGGATCAGCGTTTTGAGTTGCTCAAAATGCAGACTGAGTGCGATGTACTTAAAAAGCAAGTTAAGGCGCTACTTAATAACAAGC
>JANOHT010000037.1:0-15729 GCA_031406605.1 Methylotenera sp.
ATTTTCTAATAGAGGCAAAACTAGCTCTGAAGGACGGCATAGCCTAACGCCTTTAGCAGTCACTACAATTGGCCGATTGATCAAAACAGGGTGTTGCAGCATGGCATCTATCAGCATGTCATCAGACAAAGTTAAATCATCCAACCCCAGCTCCGAATATGGTGTTCCTTTTTCACGCAATAAATCACGTACAGCAATACCCATCTCCGTTATTAACCATGTTAAACGTGCTCGGTTGGGCGGGGTTTTTAAATATTCAATCACTTCTGGCGTTATGCCACTGGCCTGAATCATCGCTAAAGTGTTGCGTGATGTCCCACAGACTGGATTGTGATAAATGGTTACTATCATTTTGTATCCTACCTACAAATAGAGTATTTATTAAGCAATATAGCATCCAGAATGAGTTATTCATCTATGCAAATACACATGCATGATTTTAGTCTTTGTCATAATATTGTCATAATTTGTTTATAAACTAACTTAAGTTATAAATGTTATTCAATATTTAGGAGCAATCTGTGCAATTTAAACTTATACAAGCATTATCAATATCGACTTTGGTCGCAGCCACATTTGCTGCTCCAGTTTCAGCAGTTGCTGCAGAAAAAATTATTAAAATCGATGGTTCAAGCACCGTTTACCCAATTACAGAAGCGGTCGCTGAAGAATTTCAAGCGGCAAAAAAAATTAAAGTCACTGTAGGTATTTCTGGTACAGGTGGCGGTTTTAAAAAATTCTGTCGCGGTGAAACTGATATTTCACAAGCGTCGCGTCCAATTTTGAAAAAAGAAATGGATGCATGTAAAGAAGCTGGTGTTCAATATATTGAGCTACCAATTGCATACGATGGCCTAACAGTCGTTGTTAACAAAAACAATGAATTCTTAAAAAGCATCAGCGTTGAAGAATTGAAAAAAATGTGGGAACCAGCCGCTCAAGGTAAAATCAAAACTTGGAATCAAGTGAATGCAACTTGGCCAGCTACACCTTTAAAACTATTTGGTGCGGGTTCTGATTCAGGTACTTTTGATTACTTTACTGAAGCCGTTGTAGGCAAAGCAAAATCTAGCCGTGGCGATTTCACTGCTAGTGAAGATGACAATGTGATCGTTCAGGGTGTTGCCAGCGATAAAGGTTCATTAGGTTACTTTGGCTTTGCTTATTACGAAGAAAACCAAGACAAACTAAAAGCAGTGCCAATTGTTGCTAAAAAAGGCGCGCCTGCAGTCATGCCTTCAGTTGAATCGGTTAAAGATGGTTCTTATCAGCCATTATCACGCCCTTTGTTTATCTATGTGAACGCAACTTCAGGTGCTTTCAAGCCAGAAGTTAGGGCTTTTGTAGACTATTACTTGGCAAATGCTCCTAAATTGGTTGCTGAAGTTAAGTACATTCCGTTACCGAGTAATGAATACGCCGCAGTAACTAAACACTGGAAAGCACTTAAACCAGGTACAGGTTTTGGTGGTGTTGCTGAAGTTGGCGTTAAAATCGAAGAGTTATTAGCTAGAATTAAATAACCCTCATAAATTACAAAACAATGGTTAGATAGTTAATTGTTGTTTTGTAGCATTAAAAAAGGCAACTAATGTTGCCTTTTTTAATGTCAACGATTTTTCGATAAGTCAGGTTTATGAAATTGTCATAAATCCGTTACAATCCGAAGATATGATTCTTAACAACGCCAAGAAACAATGAGATGATTCATTCAATAGTATGACTACCCCACAACTATCTATTAGACCAACTATGCAATCAAATCTAAAAAATCCCCCTGTCAGCACACGGCTAGCCAAAAATGTTAGGCGTCATATGGTAGAGCGTATGATTGAGACTCTACTCATGCTTGCCGCATTATCTGCTGTATTAACCACCGTTGCGATTGTCGTTATCTTGGTAAGGGAGTCATTAGGCTTTTTTGATACTGTACCGCTAGTAGACTTTTTAACTGACACACAGTGGACACCGTTATTTGAAGATGCGCATTATGGCATCATGCCATTGGTTGCAGGTACATTGACTACCTCAGCCATCGCACTTGCTGTGGCGGTTCCAATTGGTACCATTGGTGCTATTTACTTATCAGAGTTTGCAGGCCACAAAACACGTGAAATTGTTAAACCAGTACTAGAGCTACTTGTAGGCGTACCTACTGTAGTATTTGGTTACTTTGCGCTGCTTTTTGTCACGCCAATGTTACAAAAAATATTCCCTGAATTACCAGGTTTTAATATGTTAGGTCCAGGTATTGTGATGGGCATTATGATTATCCCTTACATCAGTTCAGTTGCGGAAGATGCGATGCGCGCAGTGCCAATGAGCATGCGTGAGGGCTCTTATGCAATGGGTGCAACGCGTTTTCAAACGGCTATTCGTGTCGTAACACCAGCTGCAACATCAGGCATTATCGCCGCTTACATTTTGGCAATATCCCGTGCATTAGGTGAAACCATGGTCGTGGCACTGGCTGCGGGACAACAGCCTAATTTGACTTTCAACCCAATGGAAAGCGCTGCGACGATTAGTGCGTACATTGTTCAAGTTGCCATGGGTGATTTACCACACGCAAGTATTGGCTACCAAAGTATTTTCGCCGCTGGTTTAGTATTGATGCTAATGACCTTAACGTTCAATATTTTAGGCCACATTCTGCGTAAAAAATATCGCGAAGCTTACTAAGCTTGATTTAAGCTAGAACCCATATCAACATATTTTAATAAATTGATTATAAATTATGAGCCAACAAGCATCTGTTCTAAAAAATCTTAGTGAAGTACGCGCAATGATTAAGCGCCATAAGCTTAACGACACTATTTTTGCAATCATCGGGCTATTAGCACTCATGGTGGGTTTGATAGCCCTACTCACCTTGTTTGTTGATTTGGTCATGGATGGCTATCAGCGCTTTAACCTAGACTTTCTATCCAATTTTCCATCACGCAAAGCTGAAAAAGCAGGTTTATTATCCGCTTGGGTAGGTTCAGTTTTAGTGATGTTAGTCACATTCCTAGCCGCCGTGCCAATGGGTGTTGCTGCGGGTATTTACTTAGAAGAATACGCACCAAAAAACTGGTTGGCAGATCTTATTGAAATTAACGTTTCAAACTTAGCTGGCGTGCCATCCATTGTGTATGGTTTGCTTGCACTTGGTTTATTTGTATATGGCTTAGGTTTAGGTCAAAGTGTTTTAACAGCGGGCTTAACGCTAGGCTTGCTCATCTTGCCAATTATCATTGTTTCAACACGTGAAGCCATACGCGGTATTCCGGTAGCTATTCGTGAAGCCGCTTATGCTGTTGGCGCGACTAAATGGCAAGTAGTCTTTCACCACGTGATTCACTACTCATTTGGCGGAATTTTAACCGGCATCATCATTGGAATGGCACGTGCGTTGGGTGAAACTGCGCCTATTATCACGATTGGTGCGCTCACATTTATTGCGTTTTTACCCCCTTCACCAATTACTGAAGCAGCACCTTTTATTAACTTTGATTGGCTTACTTCCGGCTTTACCGTGTTGCCGATTCAAATGTTTAGCTGGTTATCACGTCCAGACCACGCTTTTCATATCAATGCAGCAGCGACTGGTGCAATTATTATCCTTGTGACCTTGCTCATGAATGGCACTGCGATTTATCTACGCTACAAAATTCGTAAAAATATTAAGTGGTAGTTGCTCAAGATTATTGATTATAAGCATTTTTAATTTAAAACACGTTGCTCAATACGGAATAACTAAGTAGGCATCATTAGGGAAAAATATGGTTAATGTTACAACACCGATAAAAGCTGAATCAAAAGACCTCAACTTTTTTTATTCAAACGGTAATCAAGCGCTTAAAGGCATTAACATGCCGCTTTATGAAAATAAGATTACGGCGCTGATTGGCCCTTCTGGCTGTGGTAAATCAACGTATTTGCGTTGCTTTAATCGCATGCACGATTTGTATCCTGGTAATAAATATGAGGGTCAAATCCTCATGTATCCGGATAACACCAATGTGCTGGAAACAGGTGTTGACCCAATTGAGGTGCGCATGCGCATCAGTATGGTATTTCAAAAACCAAACCCGTTCCCAAAGTCTATTTACGAAAACGTGGCATATGGTTTACGTGTGCGCGGCGAAAAGAATAAACGTATTGTAGATGACAAAGTAGAAGAAGCATTGAAAGGCGCTGCATTGTGGAAGGAAGTTAAAGATAGACTGCACGATTTAGCATTCAATCTATCTGGCGGTCAACAGCAACGTTTATGCATTGCACGCGCACTTGCTACAGACCCTGAAATCATGTTATTTGATGAACCAACTTCTGCGCTAGACCCTATGGCAACGGCTAACATCGAAGAACTAATGAGCGAATTACGTAACAAGTTAACCATATTAGTCGTGACGCATAATATGCAACAAGCAGCGCGCGTTTCAGACTACACAGCCTATATGTATCTTGGTGAGTTGGTTGAATACGGTGATACTGATACGATTTTTACGCGCCCTAGCCGCCGTGAAACTGAAGATTACATTACAGGTAAGTTTGGTTAATTTAATCAGCCATTGATGACTTAAAGTCATTCGTTATAATAAAAAAAAGCCCGCAACTGCGGGCTTTTTTTGCTACGGTTTTACTTAAATTCTATATATTGCTTAGTTATCCCGCTTGACTCAAGCGCTCATTCAAACTTCTAAGCGCACTGGATTCGCTGCGAAGCCGGAAGAAAGTACCCTCATCATCTGAGCGCTCTTCTAGTACCTGACAGCTTGAGTAGATTTCTCCGCGTAGCTGCTGTGCTGACCAAGGTAGAAAAAGCTCAGTTTCCACTAGATCCTGCTGGAAAAAATCGACTATCTTCTGACGTAACTTTGCAACTTCATCAGGCCTTCGTGCGCTCATCACCACACAATCTGGATATTGCACCAGCAATTTAGCTTCCCGTTCAGCTTGTGCTGTTGCATCCCCAACAAAATCGATCTTGTTGAAAACACGAATACGTGGCACGTCATCCGCACCGATTTCTTTAAGTACTTTATCTGTCACCTCAAGCTGACGCTCAAAGCCTGGATCACTTGCATCAATCACATGAAGCAGCAACGATGCATCCAGCGCCTCGTCTAAGGTTGACTTGAATGAAGCAACAAGGCCGTGAGGCAGATTCTTGATGAAGCCAACCGTATCACTCACCAGCACCCGTGGCACACTCTCAGGGTAGAGAGCACGCACGGTGGTATCAAGCGTAGCGAAGAGCTTATTTGCAACCAGCACCTCACTGCCCGTGAGTGCCCTCATCAAGGTGGATTTTCCAGCATTTGTGTAACCTACCAACGCGACCCCTGCAAGCCCCTGACGTTCTTGCCGTCTGGCGCGCTGTGTTTTGCGTTCACCATCCATCACAACGATTTCCTGTTGCAGTTCGGCGATACGGTCACGAATCTTGCGTCGGTCAAGCTCGGTGTGTGACTCACCGCCGCCTCGCCCACCTGCACCGCTACGTTGACGTCCTTGTGGACCAGCGAGTTTCGCAGCCTCTCGCATGCGCGGCGCCATATAGCCAAGCCGTGCGATTTCTACTTGCGCACGCGCCGCACGAGAGCGAGCGTTGCGATGAAAAATTTCGAGGATCACCATCGTGCGATCCATCACCTCACGGCCAACCGCTAATTCCAGGTTACGTGCCTGTGAAGGTGAAATTTCATGATCGACTAGCAAGGCATCTATTTCGCGGTCATCAAGGTTAACGAAAGCCTCCGTAAGCTCAACTGATTCGAATTCGGATTCGTTATTGACATAACTACGTATTTCTTCACGTTTGCCTATGCCAAGATAAGCGGTCATATCGAAGGTGGCGCGTTTTTGTACGAAGGTGCGAACGACCTCATAGCCCAGCGTTTTTGCGAGTTCACGTAGCTCGCTCAGTGATGCCTCAAATTCCATGTCGCTTACACTTGGCAATTGAACAGCGGCCACTATGGCGTATTTAGGTGTATCTATAACTTCTTTTTGCATTAGGAGATTGCATCTCTTGAATTGGTGATGCCAGATAGTACCCGAAAAGTCACATTTGACAGCATTGAGTATGTATTAAGCGTTTAATTGAACGTGCTTTGACGCAGTCAGATGTTCATTTGAAAACTGCTTAATTGCTGATAAAGCATGAATAAAGTGCTAAGTTTGAATACGACTGATGTCAAATAATTAGATCAAATCACTAGATTAGTCAATGAGCCCCAGTATGACCCGAGGCTCAATACACTGCTATAAATAATTTTCTAATATTTGATTAAACTGTCGATTAAATGCTGGCTTGATGCTCGCTTACAGCATTGCCAATCTGTTTATTTTTAATTTCAACGGTATGACTCTGAACCAATTGCCCATAAAATTTAATCATGCGTTCAGCCTGTAATTTCGCAGTCCATTTGTCCAGTGCATATTCTTTTGCAAGTTTACCTAGCTCAAATCTTTGTTCAGGATAAATCAATAACTGCAATACTTTTTCAGCAAATTCTAGTGTGTTTTCAGTTGCAATCAAAGCACCCTGACCTTCAATTAAAATAGAGGCTGTGCCTAATTCAGCAATTGCCACTACGGGTGTACCTTGTGCCATGGCTTCTAACAATACCAAACCTTGCGTTTCACTTTTTGATGCAAACACAAATACATCTGCTGCTTGATAGCAGGCATTAAGCTCAGTGTTACGATCTAAATAGCCGATAAATTGAATGTTTTTTTCCAGGTTCAATGTTCTTGCCAGTTTATGCAAACTAGCTTCAGCCGGCCCTTCACCGGTGACGACTAATAAGACATCCGGACGCTCTTCACTTAATATTTTGGCCATGCCTAATAAAAAATCAATATTCTTTTCAAACGCCACGCGACCAACATATAACAACATTGGACGATCTAAAGCAATGCCATATTTAGCTCTAAATGCCACACCATCAGCCTCTGCAAAACTATGCTCTTGCAAACCAGTAGGAATCACCTCTGCGCTTATCTTTACACCATAACCACGTAACACATCTAACATAGGATTAGATGGCGCTACGATTGCATTGACCGCATTACATTGGCGCTTGGAGATCATACGCGCAATGCCACGTGCCAAATATTGTGGCATCCACGGTAAGTAATGATGCAAGTAATCTTCAAAAAAAGTGTGATAAGTTTCTATGCATGGAATATTGAGCTTGCGTGCTAACTTAAGTCCTAAATAATGTGCAATGAAAGGTGTGTGTACATGAATGATGTCGTACTTTTCTTTCTCAAGCGTAGGTAGCAGCTTCATTGCTTCGCCATATTTCATCAACTTATCTTCAGGGTCGAAATAAATACTACGCGCTGAAATGCGTTTAATCCAATGCTCATCCTCTGTCGCGACATTGTAATCGGGTGCAATCAAATGCACTTCATGCCCTAAGGTTTGCATTTGCTGTACAAAAGTTTTAATTGAAGTTGATACACCATTCACACGTGGAAAGTAAACGTCTGAGATAAACAATATTTTCATGTATTTAATTTTTACCTTGTATATTTAATGCAAACAAGCAGTTAGCTACACTAAACATTAGCCTAAATTTATGACAAAAAAATGAATATGACAACTTTAGTTGTAAATCTAATCAAGAAACAGCATGACTATTATCTTAAATAAGCAATATTTTTCATCAAACTATCACAGCATTGTCACTTTTATATAACGCTTGCATGACAAATTACATGTCATGCAATTACCAACATTTGTAAAAAAATATTACTGGTGGTTACCGTATTGCTTATATTCGGTGGATGCAAATGCATGGGGATTGGTCACGCATTTATACTTTGCCCAATCTCTGCTTTGGGCCATGCCATTACTCGACCCACGCTTACAAAGAGCCATTAAGAACTTTCCTGAGTTAGTCATGGCGGGAGCGTGTTTACCCGACCTTGCGATAGTGAGCCACCGTTATCGACACACTCATTTGTGGGAAAATGCACATCAATTGTTGTTAAGTGCGCAAACCGATGAAGAGACAGCAGTTGCGATTGGCTATGCGAGCCATTTGTATGTAGATGTGATTGCACATAACCACTTTGTACCTGCGCATGAGGCTATGTGGTCAGGACATAAAATCTTTAAAATCAAATGGTTTGAAAATAGCATGTTGACGCACATTGCTTCTGAATGGGCGATGGATGCACATTTAGCGCCGCTCATGAATGCATCACCTAGACGTTTGTTGAATAAACATCAAACGGTAATCGCTCAATTCATTTCAGTTCAGTTCAGATGCCCAATCAATGCTACCAACGTGGCTTTAAAACGCTTAGCTTTTTGGGATGGAGTACTGCGCTTTGTGAAATTACCTAGTGTCATTTATACACTGCTAAGCTTAGTAGATAAGCGCGTGTTTAAGCACTTTGTTTATTACGTAGCTAAAACTCAGGTGGCGGTAGAAGATATTGGCACAGTGTTAAACGGAAACAAACCACAATTTGAGCCTGAACTTAAACACCTGAATACTCAGGAGTTAGATGTATGGCGAAAACAATGTTTAAGCCACTTAAGCTTACTGCACCCATTGCCGATTCAGTACTTTGATGACACCTTAAATCTGGATCATTTAGTTACTAAACTAGACAATTAGAAATGACAGCAATGCTATCAACGCGCCAATTAAAGCACCTGCAATGACATCGCTAGGATAATGCAAACCTAACACCACGCGCGATAGCCCTACCATGATCATGAAAGGTATAACGATAATGGATAGTTGCGGGAAGTAACTCAACACAACGATACCAAACACCACGGCGTGTAGAGTATGTCCAGAAGGGAAGCTGAATTTGTCTAACGGTTTACCTGTAAGCCAAATATCCTGTCGTACTTCGTAAGGGCGCGGACGAAGTGTTTTACCTTTTAACCATTTGTAAACCAGGGTGCCAACAAAACCTGCTGTAGCCATGTGTAACACTGGCAGTATGCCATCAGCACCTTGCAACAATAATATGCCTACCATTAAAGCATACCAAAACACACCGTCGCCAAGACGGCTCACTAATCTAAAACACGCACATATAGGCTTATATTGGCTGGTATGGTTTACAGCGACACATAAGTTGCTATCAAACTGATGCATGCGACTGAGATATAAACGCATTCTGTATGACATGGTAACCTCCTACTTCGGTTTACTAGAAGGCTAGGATGTCATTGAAATATGAATGATTGATGACTAAGAGGTTACAATTTATTGAAGTTAACACACCGTTAACAATTAACTTGTTGCCTGTGCGACTACGCCCGCAATGCGTTCTGCTAAAGTTTGTACTTGACTCTGGTTTTCACCCTCTACCATCACACGAATCTTAGGTTCAGTGCCAGAGGCCCTAAGCAGCACTCGCCCACTACTGGCTAATTCTTTTTCTGCGGCTTTAACGGATGCCTGAATTTCTATATGACTTTCTAAATCAATTTTCTTGGCAGTTTTTACGTTAATTAATACTTGCGGGTACAGTGTTAGGTCTGCACCTAGTTGCCCTAAAGTTTTTTTGCTCAGTAATACGGCTTGCAGCACTTGCAAAGCGGCAATAATGCCATCGCCGCTACTGTGTTTATCTAGTGTCAAAATATGGCCAGAGTTCTCGCCACCTAATTGCCAATTGTGCTGATTGAGCAGTTCTAATACATAGCGATCACCTACATTGGCCCTTGCAAAGGGAATCTGCATTGCTGCTAGTTTATGCTCCAATGCTAGGTTAGTCATCAAAGTACCTGCAACACCACCTTGCAGCAAACCATTTGCCTGGCGAGCTGCAGCAATGATATAAAGCAATTGATCACCATCTAGTAACTGACCTTTACTATCCACCATCATCACGCGGTCGCCATCACCATCAAAGGCTATTCCTAAATCTGCCTGGTTTGCAACAACCGCTTTTTGTAATGCTTGTGGATGCGTAGAGCCAACTTCGTGATTGATATTGATGCCATCTGGCTTGTTACCAATCACAATAATTTCAGCGCCCAGCTCATGAAACACTGGCGGTGCCACCTGGTAGGTAGCTCCGTTTGCACAATCGAGCACTATTTTTAAACCACGTAAATCTAGCGTGTTGGAGAAGGTGCTTTTACAAAATTCGATGTATCTACCAGCAGCATCTTTAACACGACTCACTTTACCCAAACTAGCAGACTCCATCACCTGCATGGGTTGCTCAAGCTCAGCTTCAATCGCATGCTCAATATCGTCAGGTAACTTAGTACCTTGGCTAGAGAAAAATTTAATCCCATTATCATAAAAAGGATTGTGTGAAGCTGAAATGACAATACCGGCCTGCGCACGCAAAGCGCGCGTGAGATAAGCCACTGCAGGTGTAGGCATAGGCCCTGTCATCAGCACGTCGACACCTGCTGCAGATAAACCTGCTTCAAGGGCTGACTCCATCATATAGCCCGAAATACGCGTATCTTTACCAATCAATACAGCAGGATGCGCACCTTTAGCTAAGTTACTTTCAATACTGGTAAGTACACGACCAGCCGCATAACCCAACCGCATCACAAAATCTGGTGTAATCGGATATTCGCCAACTTTGCCGCGAATACCATCTGTACCAAAATATTTCTTACTCATACGCCATCCCTTAATGTAATACTTTTTATATATTTTATTAGTCGTTTGCTGGCATTACTGCAGCAACAACTTTCAGCGCGTCTACCGTCGCTTTTACATCATGCACACGCACTATTTTAGCGCCTTTCATAGCAGATATCACAGAAGCTGCAATACCTGCATATAAGCGCTGTTGCTCATCATCACCCACTATTGCACCTAATACTGATTTACGTGACAGACCAACCAACAAAGGTTGTCCAATCATAGTGAGCTTTTCTAATTGCTGAATCAAGGCAATATTGTGTAACGTGCGTTTGCCAAAACCAAAACCAGGGTCTAGTAGAATACGTTCTTGCGCTATACCATGCGCTACAGCAACGTTGCGCCTATTGGTTAAAAAGTTAGCTACCTCTTCAACCACATTATCATAACGTGGGTCTAGTTGCATCGTTTGTGGCAAACCTTGCATATGCATCAAACATACACCTGCATTACTATTTGCTACAATATCAAGCGCGTCAGGTTCTTGTAGCGCTCGTATATCATTCACAATATCTGCACCAGCAACTAACGCAGCGCGCATTACATCAGGCTTATAGGTATCAATTGAAAGGGGTACTGTTGATAGCCTACTTAATACTTCAAGCACCGGAATCACCCGACTCAGCTCTTCCTCTAGGCTGACAGGCATTGCACCCGGGCGAGTAGATTCGCCACCAATATCTAAAATATCTGCGCCCTCTGCGATTAATTTTAATGCATGCTCGACAGCTAAATCAGTAGAAGAATACTTACCACCATCTGAGAAAGAGTCTGGCGTCACATTCACAATACCCATGACATGTGGACGGCTTAAATGTAGCTGGTATTTTCCACAAATAAATTGATAGTTGGGCGAAAATTGAAGTTCCATGAATCATTATACTAAATAAAAGAATTAATAAAATATCAAAGCCTAGAGGAAAAACATTTGAAACCAACGGTAAATTAAGACGAAAAAAAGGGCTAGATTTCTAGCCCTTTTAATTAAAACCTACAACTCATTAAGTCTTTGCAGTGGGTTGCGGCACAGGTGTTATGCCAGCACCTGTTGAACCAGTATCCCTTGGCGGATTAGGCTTACTTTGCGAAGGTTTAGGTGGACGCACCGCAATGCCAGCCATAATGTCATTAATCTGATCTGCATCTATCGTTTCATATTCCATTAATGCAGCCATCATTGCTTCCACCTTGTCGCGATTATCTTCTAGCAACTTACGTGCAATACCGTACTGCTCATCTAATATACGACGAATTTCTGCATCCACTTTTTGCTGTGTAGCTTCTGAGACTGTTTTAGAACTCATGTTCCCAAAGAATGAGTCTTGGCTATCTCCTGCATAGACCATCGTACCAAGCGCATCAGACATACCGTAACGTGTCACCATATCCCGTGCTAATTTTGTTGCACGTTCAAAGTCGTTTGATGCCCCAGTCGACATTTGATGCATGAAAATTTCTTCGGCAATACGTCCACCGAATAAGATAGAAATCTCTTCTAACATCTTGTCTTTATAATTACTGATACGATCAAACTCTGGCAACTGCCATGTTAAACCTAACGCCCAACCACGCGGCATGATAGTAACCTTGTGAACTGGGTCAGCTTTTGGCAACAACTTAGCGACCACTGCATGGCCAGATTCGTGATATGCAGTATTGCGACGCTCATCTTCACGCATCACCATAGATTTACGTTCTGGACCCATGAAGATTTTGTCTTTAGCATCTTCAAAATCTTGCATGTCTACAGTGCGTTTATTGCGACGTGCAGCAAATAACGCAGCCTCATTCACCAAGTTCGCAAGGTCTGCACCTGAAAAACCAGGTGTACCACGCGCTAAGATATCAGCTTTTACGTCCACATCAATCGGAACTTTACGCATATGCACCATTAAGATTTGTTCACGACCTTTGATATCAGGCAACGACACCATCACTTGACGGTCAAAACGCCCCGGACGCAACAAGGCTTTATCCAGCACATCGGCTCTATTGGTTGCAGCAATCACAATCACGCCTGAACTACCCTCAAAACCATCCATCTCAACCAACAATTGGTTTAAGGTTTGCTCACGTTCATCATTACCGCCACCAGTACCAGATCCACGGCTACGACCTACCGCATCAATTTCATCAATAAAGATGATGCATGGCGAGCTTTTCTTAGCTTGCTCAAACATGTCACGTACACGTGATGCACCTACGCCCACAAACATTTCCACAAAGTCAGAACCAGAAATAGTGAAGAATGGCACTTTAGCTTCACCAGCAATTGCTCGCGCTAATAAAGTCTTACCCGTTCCTGGAGGACCTACCATTAACACACCGCGCGGAATACGTCCGCCAAGTTTTTGGAACTTGGTAGGATCACGTAAAAACTCTACGATTTCAGTCACTTCTTCTTTAGCTTCATCACAACCGGCAACATCAGCGAACGTAGTCTGATTATTACCTTCGTCTAATTGGCGCGCTTTACTTTTACCAAAAGAGAACGGGCCACCGCCTTTACCGCCGCCTTGCATTTGGCGCATAAAGAAAATCCAGATGCCAACTAATAAAATCATTGGGAACCATGAAACAAAAATACTCATCAGCAATGACTGCTCTTCTTCTGGCTTGGCTTCTACAATGACATTATTTTTGAGTAAATCAGAGACTAACCAAGGATCCGTAGGCGCGTAAGAGTTGAATTTTTTACCATCTTGCGTAGTGCCATGCAATACTCGACCATCGATTTGCACTTTAGCAATTCGACCGTCTTTAACTTCTTGTATAAATTGCGAATACACAATTTGGTTATCAGCACTATTTTTAACGCCTGATAAGTTAAAAATAACCATTAACACCATGGCAATGGCTAACCAAATGGCGATATTCTTAAATATATTATTCAAAATCTAGTTCCTTTTACAAAAGGGTAAAGCGCTATTAACTTTTTTGAAACGTTTTCTTACGCGTTTAATTATTCTAAACTTAAAATAAAGAATTAGAAATCAAACATTAGAATTGTGTCGCATTAAATGTCTAAAGTATGGGCACGCACTCTTGCCTACTCTTTACGACCTAACCCTAATAGATACACTTCGTTACTTCTACCGCGCGATGCTTTGGGCTTACGTGTGACGACTTTATCAAACATGGTTCGCATGTTTTGTAAAATTTCATCAAAACCCTCACCTATAAATACCTTGACCAAAAAATTACCGCTTGGTTTCAACCATTCCTTACTGAACTCTAAAGCTAGTTCAGTTAAATATGCCGCACCCGCTTGATCAACGATAGTAATACCAGAGATATTGGGTGCCATATCAGCAATTACAAGGTCAACTTTTTTATTATTTAACTTTTCTTCTAATAATTTTAATACAGAATCTTCTCGAAAATCGCCTTGGATAAACTCCACGCCATTGATAGGCTGCATGTCGAGCAGATCTAGCGCAATGATTCGGCCTTGTCCTTTTAATCGCTGCACAGCCACTTGCGACCAACTGCCTGGCGTTGCACCTAAATCCACAATGGTCATCCCTGGTTTAATCAGCTTATCTTTACCATCAATTTCGGTAAGCTTGTAAGCTGCACGGGCTCTATAGCCCTCTTTCTGTGCACGCTTCACAAATTCATCATTGATATGTTCGTGCATCCAAGCTTTGCTGGAAGGTTTTAGTTTCATCTGTTAAACTGCTCGCCTATATAAATCAATAACATACTCTAGAAGATACTGCCCGTGAATTCAAAACAAATTAGCTACTTACGTGGCCTTGCACATAGCTTAAACCCCGTCGTGATGATTAGCAATAAAGGACTATCAGAAGGTGTTTTGAAAGAAATTAACGTGTGCTTAGACGCACATGAACTGATTAAAATCAAAGCAATGGTGGATGATAAAGCTTTACGTTCACAAATGTTGACTGATATATGTGAACAAACTGGCGCAACTGCTGTGCATCACATTGGTAAACAATTAGTAGTGTATCGTCAATCGACCAAACCTAAGATTGTGATTCCTCAAAAGTAAGTGCCCTAGGTTCGCGCCTTAAGGATAAAGCGCATCCTAAAAATCAGCTATCGTGTGCGCAATACAACAACAAACCCTAGTAAGCATTCTATTACATAAGCAATGCTTGCTATGCCATGCCAAGCCTTAAACCGACTTGCAAATACACTTTGCATCACATCGCTAGGAAAGGCATTTGCCTTTAATTGCGTCATCAAAGGTTGAATGCCAAAATGGCCGGCAAGCACCAGCAATAACATCACGAATACTGCCCAAAAGTAACTTTGTTTTAGCGCTAATGTGCCATAGGCTAACAAGCGATGGATCAATAAGTAAAATCCAGAAAACAAGCCTAGATAAGAGACGTAAGTAAAGAATTTTCCAGCTAACTGGCCAGCTAATTGCCGGTCCTGCAGCGTATCAAATAATACATAAGCTGTTGCGCCCGTTGTCCACAAAGCGCCAACCCATAATGTAATAATAATGACACTAAACTTATCCGACCAATTATTCATTTCCATCTACTTTATCAATGACAATTTTCAGCATATTTTAGATATATTGAACGTCCAGAATCTCGTATTCTTTAACACCACCTGGGGCCGTTACTTCAGCAATTTCACCTTCTGATTTACCAATCAAACCACGTGATATTGGAGAGCTCACAGAAATTTTACCGTTTTTAATATCAGACTCGTCATCCCCTACAATTTGATAAGTAATGATCGTGCCACTGTCTAAATCTTCAATTCTTACAGTTGAACCGAATACACAACGACCATCCGCATTTAATGTGGTTGGATCAATAATCATGGCATTTGAAAGCTTTGCCTCCACTTCATTGATGCGCCCTTCAATAAAGCTTTGGCGTTCTTTAGCGGCCTCGTATTCAGCATTTTCAGACAAATCACCTTGCGCACGTGCTTCAGCAATTGCCTGAATAATATGTGGCCTATCTACGCTACGTAGTTTGAGTAACTCTTCTTTTAATAGTGCCGCGCCTTTAACGGTAACTGGAATTTGGGTAACTGCCATACGACTTTTCCTTATTCTAAAAAACAAAACCACACCCTAATAGGCGTGGTTAATGTTGCA
>JANOHT010000015.1:0-9398 GCA_031406605.1 Methylotenera sp.
CGGTGTGGAAACAAACCTGAAATACAGATTTGAACCTGGGCATTTATTAGATGGTGTGACGGCTACCATTCCGCTAGCTTTGCTGAATCAGTTGGATGCCACCCAAACCGAATGGTTAGTACCAGGCATGCTGCGCGAAAAGTTAACGTATCTGATTAAAGCATTACCTAAGACTTTTCGCCGTGTATGTGTGCCTGTGCCGGAATTTGTAACTGGATTTTTGCAATACATGGAACAAAACCCAACCTCGTCATTCCCGCGTAGGCGGGAATCCAGTTTGACCTTGAATCACGAAGCGGCAGAAAGCCAAATGGATTCCCGCCTACGCGGGAATGACGAATCGGAAAATGCTAATTTAATTGGGTCATTAGCTAGCTACATTCAACAAAAAACAACTTTAAAAATCAGTAAAGATGACTGGACTGAAGAAACGCCAGCACACTTATTGATGAACTTTAGTGTGGTCGATGATGCGGGGCGTGAACTTGCAATGGGGCGTGACTGGATTGCCCTTAAAAAGCAACTAGGGTCAGCCGCACAACTAACCTTTAGAAACACATCGCCCGACATTGAAAAGACGGGATTAAAGCAGTGGGACTTTGGTGATTTACCGCAAACACTCAGTTTTGAGCGTGATGGTTTGAAGGTGACTGGCTATCCCGCCTTAGAAGATGATGAAGAGAGTATTTCAGTAAAATTATTTGATACTGAATATGAGGCGCGTGTAAATCATCGTAAAGGTGTTTGCCGACTGATGCGCTTTGAGTTAAAAGAACAGATGAAGCAGCTGGAAAAAAGCCTGCCAAACTTTAACCAATACGCGCTTACATTAAGAAACATTATGTCGCCTGAAGATTTACGAGAAGATATGGTGACCGCGATTGCGGATCGCGCATTTATTGGTGAAGATGATTTGCCGCGTAGCAATGCAGACTTTATGAAGTTAAAAGCAAGGGCGCGCACACGTTTGCCGGCGGTTAGCCAAGCAATCGCAAGGCAAGTACAGGCGGTGGCAACTGAGTACCAGCTGCTTACCGCACAGCAAACTAAAATGCCTGCAACGGTGAATCGATTAAAACGTGATCTAGAGCAGCAGCTGAGTTTGCTGCTTTATAAAAACTGTTTTAGCCAAACGCCATGGGAGCATTTACAACATGTACCACGCTATTTAAAAGCGTTAAGATTGAGAATTGAAAAGCAGCCAGCTAATCCTGACCGTGATGGTAAGAATGCCGCAAGTGTCGGCTTGCTTTGGCAAAAATGGCATGATGCAGTTGAGAAAGAACAAAAACTGGATAAACAAAGTATTGATTTAATGAATTTTAGATGGTTAATCGAGGAGCTTCGGGTTTCTTTATTTGCACAAGAACTTAAAACGCCTTTTCCAATCTCGATTAAACGTCTTGAAAAAATATGGCAGGACATGCAGCACTAAACCCTGATGGATATAAACCAGTTCCACGATAATCCCCCTGAAAAGTTTTTGCCTGCACCACACGGCGATAAGCTTATTCGTATTAATATCAGCCGCAATACACTAATTGCGTTTGTGCTATCGATATTGCTGCATGCAATTGCTTTGTTGTTCGTGCTGCCACAGATTCAGTTGATTAGTCCTACGGCATCATCATCTCAGACCATAGAAGTGAGTTTTGCACCACCTAAACAAGCTGAAGTTGTGGCGGAGGAAGTTTTGCCTGAGCCGCCACTGGCAGAGCCTGAGCCAGTAGAGCCTGTTAAAAAACCTAAGCCCCAAACCAAGGTGATCACTAAAAAACCTGTGCCAGACGAAAAGCCGCCGACTTTTTCAATACCTGATGTACTTGCCACCAACAAGCCGACACCTGAGATTATTCCGCCTAAAGAAACCGTTAATAAAGAGGCACCCACTGACATGATGGCGTATGTCAATCAACAAAGAGCAAAGCGGCAAGCGCTTGAAACAAATGCTGTGCAACAAAATGCAGAGGCTGTTGCAAAAGAAACCGGACCTAGCGAAGACGAAAAGCGTAACCAGCGTATCAGCAAGAATTTACAAGGTGGTGCAGGCGGCACATTTACCCTTACCAGTATGAGTGGCAGGCGTGCCACCATTTCGTTTAACGGCTGGGTGAATAACTTAAGCAACCAGAAACAGCAATATTTTGAGATAGAAGCAAATCCTGGCCAAGATTTGAAACTGTTGGTAGTGAAGCGCGTCATCAGTTTTATTCGCGAGAGCTACCAAGGCGATTTTCCTTGGGAGTCCAGACGTTTAGGCAAGGAAATTACGTTGTCAGCACGTCTTGAGGATAATAGTGGTTTGGAAGACTTTTTAATGACCGAGTTTTTTGGCGCAAATTATAAAAACTAATCGGTCTTAACTGTTAATAGATTAAAGCAACTTAATCCCAGTTAATTTTTCTGCACACACATCACGAATAATCCGCGCTAAATCTTTGGCATACGGACGAGTCATCATTTCGCTTGTTCCAATCGCATAAAGCTCAGACCAGACACCTTTTTTGCCGATGTGCTTTTGCAGCACGTATTCATGTTCTACATAACTTTGAATACCCCAGCTTGGTAAAGCGGCTAAACCACGACGACTGGCTACCAGCTGCATAATGGCGATGGTAAGTTCAGCAGTGCGCCGGTTAAATTGGATGTCTGCCGGTTTTAATACCTGGCGAATCACATCAATACGTTCTTCAGGTACTGGGTAGGTGATGAGGGTTTCGTTGCTAAAGTCTTCAGCGAATAATCGTGCTTTGCTACGTAGTGGATGGTCTGTAGCCAGTACCGCCATGATTTCAAATTTGAATAAGGGCAGGTGTTCGAATTCTTTATTGTCTTTAATTTTGTCTGGTAAGCCGCCTATCACTACATCTGCCTTATCTTCTGTTAATAAATGCCACGGGTCACTATGAAAACCTGCGACTAAATCAATCTCAACTTCTGGCCAAGCACGCCTAAAAGCGTCCATGACTGGGGTCAGCCAGTCAAAGCAGGTGTGGCATTCCAAAACGATTCTTAACTCGCCAGATTGGTCACTTTTTAGGCGGATTAAATCGCGCTCTGATTTTTCAATCAGCGGTAATAACTCATTGGCTAAATCTAAAAGCCGTTGCCCTGCAGGGGTAAAGCGCAGGCCTTGTGCACTACGCTGGAACAAGGTGATTTCATAATGTGTTTCCAGTGCGCGTATCTGGTGTGACAGCGCGGATTGCGTTAAAAATACCCGCTCTGCAGCCAAGCCTAGCTTACCTGTTTCTGCGATTGCCTTAAGTGATTTTAGGTGGCGAATTTCTAGCATGATGTAATATTTTTTAGTGATATGAATTTAATTCAAATTTATCACAAAAACTTTCGCTTTATTAATTTATTTGTAAATTGGAGAATGCACGCCTTACATTGAGATGAGATAAGAAACATGGCATTAAATACAGTTAAAGCCCATATCCTGGGATATCCGCGCGTGGGTGCAAAACGTGAACTAAAATTTGCGTTAGAGTCTTTTTGGCGTCGTGAAACATCATCTGCCGATTTACAGAACGCGGCAAAAACATTACGTGAGCATCATTGGAATAGGCAGCAAGCGGCGGGTTTAGCCTATATCACGACGAATGATTTTTCACTGTATGACCATGTGCTGGATCATACGGTTTTGTTTGGCGCACAGCCGAAACGCTTTAAAAAAGCGCCTTTTGGCGAGAAAAATAGCTCGCCAGAGAATGCTTACTTTGCATTAGCGCGAGGTAATTTAGAGCAACCAGCGATGGAAATGACCAAATGGCTGGACACTAATTACCATTATATTGTCCCTGAGTTAAATGCGGATACACAGTTTTCAATCAATGCACATGATTTTTTGGCGCAATTAGATGAAGCTGAAAAACTGAACGCTAATGTAAAGCCTGTGTTGTTGGGACCTGTGAGCTTTTTGTATTTGAGTAAAGCCAAAAACATCAATAAGTTAGATCTGTTAGATAAATTAACTCAGCAGTATGTGTATCTGTTGCAAGAGCTATACGCTAGAAAAATAGAATGGGTGCAGATTGATGAGCCGATTTTTGCGTTGGATTTAGACGATGCTTGGCTTAAAGCCTTTGAGCGAGCTTATGCATGGTTTAGAACATCGCGCCCTAAATTATTGCTCACCACGTACTTTGCCAATGTGTCGCGTTATCAAGCGTTTATTACGAGTTTGCCAGTCGATGGCATTCACATTGACTTGGTTCGAGCACCAGAACAGCTTGGGCCTTGGGTGAATGCGATTCCTAGCCATTGGGTGTTATCAGCCGGCGTGATTGATGGTCGCAATATTTGGCGTAACGATTTAGACAAGACACTGGCATTATTAGAACCATGGGTGCAAAGGTTAGGCGAGCGTTTATGGGTTGCACCTAGCTGCTCGTTACTGCATACGCCCGTTACATTGGCACATGAGGTTAAATTAGATGCTGAAATTAAATCATGGTTAGCATTTGCTGATGAAAAACTAGATGAGCTTAGTGTTATCGCTAAGGCATTGAATCATGGTTTAGAGTCAGTAGATGGAGAATTGGCTATTTCGCGTGCCGCCATTGCATCGCGCAGTCATTCTAGCCGTGTGCATTCTGTGATTATTAAAGCGCGGATAGCGGCACTTGATGATCTAAACGAAAATCGTGAAAGCCCATTCAGTACCCGACAGAAACTGCAAAGTGTTCGATTAAATTTGCCAATACTACCAACTACGACAATTGGCTCATTTCCACAAACACCTGATATTCGTGCTGCACGTGCGGCGTTTAAAAAAGGCGAAATCAGCCAGCAGAAATATGATGCAGATATGGAATCACATATTGCATATGCGATTCGTGAACAAGAAGAGCTGGGCTTAGACGTGTTAGTACATGGCGAGGCAGAACGGAACGACATGGTGGAGTTCTTTGGCGAGCAATTGGCAGGTTATGCTTTCACCCAAAACGGTTGGGTGCAAAGCTATGGCTCGCGTTGCGTAAAACCGCCTGTCATTTACGGGGATGTACATAGACCAAACCCAATGACAGTTGATACAGCATGTTTTGCGCAGTCGCTTTCTACGCGTCCTGTAAAAGGGATGCTTACTGGGCCTATCACGATGCTGCAATGGTCATTTGTACGCGATGATCAATCGCGGGAAACTACGGCCTTGCAGTTAGCACTGGCGATCCGTGATGAAGTAGATGACCTGCAAAAAGCAGGTATTTCGATTATTCAAATTGATGAGCCAGCGCTTCGTGAAGGTCTGCCATTACAAAAGGCGGCTTGGGCATTTTATTTGGCTTGGGCGGTACGTGCCTTTAAATTATCAGCCAGTGTGGCACGTGATGATACTCAGATTCATACCCACATGTGTTACGCGGAATTTAACGATATTTTGCCGGCGATTGCTGCCATGGATGCGGATGTGATCACCATTGAAACCTCGCGTTCAGCCATGGAGTTACTGGATGCATTTGGCGATTTTTCTTACCCTAACGAAATTGGTCCTGGCGTCTATGATATTCATTCACCACGTGTGCCTTCAGTCGAGGCAATGGAAAAGCTAGTGCGGCGAGCAATTGAAGTCATCCCTGTGGAACGACTTTGGATTAATCCTGATTGCGGTCTTAAAACCCGTGGTTGGGAGGAAACAAAGCAAGCGCTACAAAACATGGTGAGTGTTGCAAAGCATTTGCGAAACGAGTTTAAATAAAAAATACTTATAAAACATACATATAGGTATTTATTAACAATATATATCTATATGTTGTGTTTTATGTATTGAATTACCACGCCATCTTGCGTTATAGTACATGCATACGGTTCTTAATTTTTAGCCAAAAATTAAGATAAAAGGGAATACGGTGCAATGTTTTACTTGGTTTAATCAACGGTATATCTACCAATGAAAAGTAAAGCATTTAAGCCGAAGCTGCCCCCGCAACTGTAATCAGAGAGTCATTTGTTAAGTGAGTGTTAAAGCAATCGCCACTGAATTGGATTTTAAAAATCTATTTGGGAAGGCCGACAAATGATGATGACCTGAGAGCCAGGAGACCTGCCGTATGCATGTTTTGCGACTTTAATCCTAGATTTTATCTACTAGATTTATCTGGGAGTTAAAAGCGCAAAAGTATTTTTATAACGTTTGAGGCGGGGTGTCCTCGGCAGATGGAAAGCTATATTAAGTTTTCCGCCATGCTGTCTTTCTTTGCGCGAATGATTTTTGCGTAATAAAAGCGTACCTGCCCTTTTTTGAAAAAGGGAAAACAAAATGGATGACGTACGATTATCAAGTAGTAACCCATCTAATACCGATCTATCAATACCAACTTTGCAAGTCATTCGCCGAAACGGTGCGGCTGTAGCGTTTAATCTCGATAAAATCTCTATTGCTATTACAAAGGCATTTTTAGCCGTTGAAGGCAATCAGAGCGGCGCTTCACAGCGTGTGCGTGATCAGGTTGCCACGCTGAGCCAGCTAGTCAATACAGCGTTGATGCGTCGCCTTCCTGCAGGCGGTTCAGTCCATATTGAAGATATCCAGGACCAAGTGGAATTGGCGTTAATGCGCAATGGCAACCATGATGTAGCGCGTGCATACGTGCTTTACCGTGAAAAACGCAATGCTGAGCGCGCTGCAGAAAAAATTACGACCACCGAACCAATGCATGCACTTAATGTGAATGTAAACGGTAAATTAACACCGTTAGATATTAAAGAACTGACTGCGATGGTCACTGAAGCATGCTTGGATTTAGGCAGCGAAGTGAATGCAAGCGTAGTGGTAGAGCAGGCAGTACGTGATTTGTATGACGGCATTCCGTTTACTGAAGTGGTTAAAGCGCTCATTTTATCCGCCCGTAGTTTGATTGAAACAGAGCCTGCTTACAACTATGTAACAGCCCGTTTGCAACTTGATTTAGTGCGTACCGAGGTTTTGGGTGAGCGTGTTAGCCATGTCGAAATGGATGCGCATTATGCGGAATACTTTCCACGTTATATCAAAATGGGTATTGATGCAGACCTGCTGGATTCACGTCTAGCGCAATTTGATTTAACTCAATTAGCGTCAGCATTTGTAAAAGAACGTGATTTCCAGTTTGGCTATTTAGGCATACAAACGCTGTATGACCGTTACTTTTTGCATATAGAAGAACGTCGTATCGAGCTGCCACAAATCTTCTTTATGCGTGTTGCGATGGGCTTGGCGATCAACGAGATTGACCGCGAAGCGCGCACCATCGAGTTTTATAACGTACTTTCATCTTTTGATTTTATGAGTTCGACGCCTACGTTATTTAATAGCGGCACCTTACATTCACAACTTTCATCTTGCTACCTCACTACAGTGAGTGATGATTTAGAAGGCATCTATCAGGGCATTAAAGAAAATGCACTGCTGCAAAAATATGCAGGCGGTTTGGGTAATGATTGGACACCGGTTCGCTCATTAGGCGCACGTATCAAAGGTACTAACGGCAAGAGCCAAGGCGTGATTCCGTTCTTAAAAGTGGTGAATGATACGGCTGTAGCAGTCAACCAAGGCGGTAAACGTAAAGGCGCAGTATGCGGCTATTTGGAAACCTGGCATCTGGATATAGAGGAGTTTTTAGATTTACGTAAAAACACCGGTGACGACCGCCGTCGTACGCATGACATGAATACTGCCCATTGGATTCCAGATTTATTTATGCGTCGTGTGACTGAAGCAGGTGATTGGACATTATTTTCACCGTCTGATGTGCCCGATTTACACGACAAATACGGCAAAGCGTTTGAAACCGCTTATATAGAATATGAGCGTCGTGCGGACAATGGCGAAATCAGGTTATTCAAACGCGTGCCTGCATTGCAAATGTGGCGCAAGATGCTTTCCATGTTGTTTGAAACTGGCCACCCTTGGATCACTTTCAAAGACCCATGCAACATTCGCTCACCACAGCAGCATGTAGGCGTCGTACACAGTTCTAACTTGTGTACAGAAATCACGCTTAATACTTCAGATACTGAAATTGCAGTGTGTAATTTGGGTTCAGTGAACTTATTGCAGCATTTAAGAGAAGTTAACGGCAATTTAGTGCTAGATAACGACAAGTTGCAAGCAACCATTAAAGTGGGTATGCGTATGCTGGATAACGTCGTGGATATTAATTTTTATCCAGTGGGCAAGGCGCGTAATTCCAATACACGTCATCGTCCAGTAGGCATGGGCATCATGGGTTTCCAGAATTGTCTGCATGCCATGCGTATTCCGTATGCGAGTATGGAAGCCGTTGAGTTTGCCGACCGGGCAATGGAAGTGGTGTGCTACAACGCTTATTGGGCTTCAACAGTCTTAGCCGAAGAGCGTGGTGCCTATTCAAGCTTTAAAGGTAGTTTGTGGGATCAAGGTATATTGCCGCTAGATACACTTGATTTGCTGTTATCTGAACGTGGTGGCAATGTAGAAGTAGATAGAAGCAAAACGCTGGATTGGGACGCACTAAGAAGTCGTATCCAAAAAGTCGGTATGCGTAACTCAAATTGTGTAGCGATTGCGCCAACAGCGACGATTTCAAATATCGTTGGGGTATCTGCCAGCATTGAGCCTGAGTATCAAAACCTTTACGTAAAATCCAATCTTTCGGGCGAATTTACCGTTGTGAACGAACAGCTGGTGATTGACCTTAAAGCCCGTGGCTTGTGGGATACGGTGATGGTGTCTGATTTGAAATATTTTGATGGCTCGCTGCAAAAAATTGACCGAGTGCCGGCCGATTTAAAACAGCTTTATGCCACAGCGTTTGATGTTGATCCAACTTGGCTGATTGAAGCAGCCGCGCGCCGTCAAAAATGGATAGACCAAGCGCAATCCCTCAACCTGTATTTTGCTGTGCCATCAGGCAAAAAGCTCAACGATACTTATTTGCTGGCTTGGCAACGCGGCCTTAAAACCACTTATTACTTGCGCTCATTAGGTGCAACGGCTGCTGAGAAATCTACGGGGTCTGGCGGTGAATTGAATGCGGTTTCAGCAGGTGCGCCAGCTAGTTTTACAGAGCAAGCGCCCAAAATGTGTTCGATTGATAATCCAGAATGCGAATCCTGCCAGTAGTTAGTTTTAACCACTGATAAACACAGATAAAATCGCAAACCACACAAACCGTCATTCCGTGCTTGACACGGAATCCAGTCTAAAACAAAAGTGTGCGAAGCACGCCACTGGATACCGACTCTTGTCGGTATGACGAAATAAGTAATGAAAAGGAAAAACATGCTTTCATTTGAAGAAGACGTTTATATAGAAGTAACTAAGCCCCAACTTGCAGCAGTTCCTATTAATGAGAATAAGCCAGCACATGCTGCAAATCAGCCTTCAATTTCAGGCCGTGTAAATGCGTCAGACAAGCGCATGATTAATGGTCAAA
>JANOHT010000170.1:0-5766 GCA_031406605.1 Methylotenera sp.
ATAGCCATAAAATATAAATCTATGCATCAAGTTATGCTCAAAGAGACAGAAAAAATTGAGTGCTTATGAGATTACTCAAAATGACCTAATAGCTTTAATTGAAACGAAAATTGAAGCTAAGATTTCAGATAAAACTTAAAATATCGTTAAAGACCTGACATTATTGGGGTAACTATGGGGGTAACAAATTTTGAACTATTCAATGAACCCTTATAAATAGATGCGTTAACAATAATGTTCGGTTGACTCTTTCCCACCAATTCAAGGCCATATCTTCGGATGTGGCCTTTTCTTTTCAAATTTGACTAAACCGTTTACTATCATCTGATTGAATTACAAAGTTAGCTTAAGCAGATTTCACATGAACAATCCAATTTATACAATATTGATTACAGGCACCAATCGTGGCATTGGCCTTGAGTTTGTTAAACAGTACGCTGTTGATGGTTGGAACGTGCTTGCATGCTGTCGTGAACCGCAGTCTGCAACCGCGCTACAGGCACTGGCAAGCGTGCACCGAAATATCACCATCATTGAGTTGGATGTGGCTGATTTTGTGCAGATTGACGCCGTGGCTTTGCAATTAAAAAGCCATAAAATTGATGTGCTGTTGAACAATGCAGGCGTGTATCCTGAAAGCAGTTTTGGCGATGTGGATTTTGTGGAGTGGGCAACTGCATTTAAAGTTAATACGATGGCGCCATTAAAAATGGCTGAGGCTTTTATTCCACATGTGGCGGCAAGCCAGCTGAAAAAGATTGCCACGCTGAGTAGCAAAATGGGTAGCTTAGACGACAACACTAGCGGCAGTAGTTACATTTACCGTAGCAGTAAAACTGCGGTGAATATGGTGATGAAAAGTTTAGCGTTAGACGTTAAATCGCATGGCATTTCGGTAGTGACTTTACACCCAGGTTGGGTACAAACCGATATGGGTGGGCCACATGGTTTAATCAACACCCAAACGAGTGTAGCGGGATTGCGTAATGTGATTGCAGATTTATCGTTGGTTAATAGCGGGAAATTTATTGCGTACGATGGACAAGAGATTGCTTGGTAATTGACATTTAAATTCACTATCGTCATACCGACGAAAGTCGGTATCTAGCGGCTTTAAGTCACTGGATTCCGTGTCAAGCACGGAATGACGCAATAGGTGATGATATTGTTTAGTGAAATAGCTATATATCCTCTGGGGAAGCCAAATACTGACTTACGGTCTCGTTGGTATGACGAGTGGTGAAGTTTTTTAGGTCACTTTAAACGGCGCGCGCTCTTCTAATTCTGTCACGTAGGAAGCAATGCCATGCGATTCTCTGGTTACAAAATCACGGATGGCATTCTCAAAATCAGGATGCGCTATTTTGTGAAACGAGCATGTGGGCCTCGGTTTAAAGCCACGCGCTAACTTGTGCTCCCCCTGTGCGCCACCTTCAAAATATTGAATATTCTCTGCAATACAGAACTCCTGTGCTTGATAATAGCAAAGCTCAAAATGTAAGTTAGGTACATATACTATTGCACCCCAGTAACGTCCATATAAGGTGGTTTGGTGGTAAATATTCAATGCACTCGCTATTGGCACATCGTCTATATAAGCCAATACCAGCAGAATATTTTTTGGCATGCTTTGCCCGATTTTCTGAAAGAACGCGGGCGTTAAATAAGGGGTTGAATGATGTTCACGATAAGTGTTGGCGTAACATTGGTAGAAGAAATCCCACTGCTCTTGCGTAATGTCGGCGCCTTTAATACGCTTGCACACCACACCTGTAGCGGCTACTTTTTTACGTTCCTGACGGATTTTTTTCCGTTTATCGTGACTTAATATACTCAAAAAGTCATCGAAACTCTTGAAGTTTTCGTTCTGCCATCTAAATTGCACCCCATGGCGTTGCATCCAGCCAGCTTGTTTTAATGCGACCGCACAGACCTCATCCGGGAAAATCACGTGAGCTGATGATAACTGATGCTTATGCATCGTTTCCCCAAGTGCTTCTATCATCAAATCTTGAATTTGGGGATTATTAGTTAATAATCGTTGACTAGTGATTGGCGTAAACGGAATGGCTGAAAGCAATTTGGGGTAATAATTCAAGCCGCTACGTTGGTAGGCTTCAGCCCATGCCCAATCAAATACATATTCACCGTAAGAGTGACTTTTTACGTAGAGCGGCATGGCGCCAACTAAATGATCTGCATCATGCACTAACATTGGATAAGGTTGCCAACCAGTACCCTTGCCTACCGACCCAGAGGTTTCCAGCGCACTTAAAAATGCATGGCTAAGTAGCGGCATATCTCCCACTAAAGCATCCCAACTGCTTGCATCAACTGCTTGGATACTGTCCGTGATTTCTAGCGTTAAGCTCATGGAGTTTATTTTTAATATTAGGTGAATACGCCTATATTACCTACATATTGAACGTAATCTGGTGAATAAATTTTGCTAATAGATTTGAGTACTATTGTGAGTACTGCCGTACGTAGCAAACTTTGAAATAGAAGTTATTACTTGAAGGGATGTTTGTTGCTGGAGAATTAAAACAAACAACTTAAAGCGATGGTTTACGAGGGTTGTTAGATGCTGCCTGTTTGGTTTTACGTTTAGCGGCTGCAACGGCTTCAATTTCTTGTAGCTTTTGGGCTTCGAGCGCGGCCTCAGCAGCTTTTCTGCGTTCCAAGATGCGGGTTTGCGCATCTTCAAGCTCATCTAACGAAATCACACCATCTTGATTAGTATCTACCTGGTTGAAATGTCTGGCAATTTGCGGCAAACTTTCTGTAGCCTCTTGCCTATCTATGGTACCGTCGTTATCATTATCAATCGCTAAGAAGCGCGCCTTAATACTCTCTTGCATGGCGCGGCGACGCTCTTCGATTTGTTCATGATACGGGTCGACGGTACGGGAGTAATCGTCTAGTGCTTTGCGTAATTTCTCACGGTGTTCTGGGCTAAAATTGAGGTCTAATGTTTGTTGCATGCCATCGTCACCGGAGCGCTTAGCAGTATCGTCGGCAGCAACCAAATTACTTCTATCAGCCGCATTCCCGTTAAAAGACAAACCCAAACCAACACACAAGGCTATGCAAGCGTGCTTGGTTATTGAAATATATTTTAATGTTCTTAGGCTCAACGTATTAACTTTTTTATTAGGTTAGCTCAATTAAGAGCGATAATAATGAAGCAGGATTGTTAATCGAATGTTTCATTAAACCGTGAAATTGTAAATATTTGTAACAAAGATAATATGCTCTATTTATCATGCGGTTAGCTCTTATATTCAACGCTCACTTCAGATTCACAATTAAATGATTAGCTGTTCAATGTTTTGTAGACTAATGAAAGTAATTTTAGTTTTCTAAAGAGCTTTTGATTTTGACTTAAATTGGCTTACACTTTAGAAATAAATGTCGGTTAATTCATTTTGTAATAAAATCGAAACGTTTGAATTTTTAGAGTTAGTAAAAGCCAAGCATTGGCACCGTACTTAAAACTCATTAGTTTAAACATTAAAAAATAAACCGTAATATAATCATGAGCTTAATCTAACTATGGCAAATCAAAACAAGAAAATATTAGTGGTGGATGATGATGTACGTTTACGTGAGTTATTACAACGTTATCTTACTGAGCAAGGCTTTAGTATTAAAGTTGCCTCCGACTCTAAAGAAATGGATGTAATACTTGCCGCTGAACCAATTGATCTACTAGTACTGGATTTAATGTTGCCTGGTGAAGACGGGCTCTCTATTTGTCGGAGAATTCGTGGCTCAGGTACCATGATGCCAATCGTAATGCTTACAGCACGTGGTGATGAAGTGGACAGAATCATTGGGTTAGAAATGGGCGCAGATGATTACCTGCCTAAACCCTTTAATCCGCGCGAGCTACTGGCCAGAATTAACGCCGTGATGAGGCGCCATGAACGCTTGCAACCCAGTGCGCCTGCAATCAACAGCGACAACGTGACGATTGGGGAGTTTGTGTTTAACGCTTCTACCCGTTCATTATCACGTGATGGCATGGCCATTACCATTACCAGTGGCGAGTTGGCCTTGCTTAAAGTATTTGTAGATCATCCACGCCAGCCATTATCGCGCGACAGACTCATGCAGCTCGCACGCGGTCGCGAGCTTGATGTTTTTGATCGTAGCATTGATGTACAAGTATCGCGCTTACGTAAACTGGTTGAACCTGATCCTGCACATCCGCGCTATTTACAAACGATGTGGGGATTTGGCTACGTATTTATTCCTGATGGAAATGTTGAATAGTGAAGTTGGCTATTAAGCTAATGCTCGTCGTTAGCTTTGCTTATTTAATTAAACGTCCATAAAAATTGCGCTTTTTACCTAAAACACTACTCGCTAGAGTAATGCTGCTGATTGCAGTATTACTAGCAATCGGCCAGTTTGCCTCATTGCAGATTTTTGAATACTTTGAGCGTGAGCCACGCGCAGAAGCAACCGCCCTTCAAGCAGTGACAGTGGTTAATTACACGCGCGCCTCACTTATTGCTTCACAAGAAAGCCTGCGCTTAGCGTTACTGTCTGAACTCACAGGTAAAGAAGGCGTACGTGTGTATTACGCAGACTTTATGGAAGAAATTGCGCCACTACCACCCGACCCTTTTATTAATATGGTCGCTGAAAAAATTCGAGAGCGATTGGGTGTAGAAACCATCATTACTGTTAATCACTACGGCATTGAGGGACTTTGGGTCAGCTTTAACATTGGTCAGGATGATTTTTGGGTGGTGATTCCACGTGTGCACGTAGAACGTAATTTCCCATGGCAATGGTTGGGCTGGGGAGCGCTGGTGCTCTTACTATCATTAGGTGGCGGTTATTTACTCGCAGCGCGCATTAATCGGCCGCTTAATTTACTGGTCAATGCTGCGGACAGATTACGTAATGGTGAGCGACCAGAAAAACTACCTGAAGACAGCGTGACTGAACTACGCGAAGTAAGCAGCACGTTTAATAAAATGGCCGAGTCATTAGCTGAGTTAGATGCTGAAAGAACGCTGATTTTGGCAGGTGTCTCACATGACATCCGTACGCCATTAGCCCGATTACGTTTAGCCGTGGAAATGTTGCCCGACGATGGTTGTGCCAGCTTAAAAAACGGCATGATAGAAGACATTGCCGACATGGATAACATCATCCATCAGTTCTTAGATTTCGTGCGTGGCGTTGAGGGAGAACCTACGCAAATGATAGACATCAACACACTACTGCAATCACTGCAAGAGCGCCAATCCCGTGCTGGTCGTAATTTATCGGTGGAGTTAGCGCCCACTTACTTTGTAGCTATCAGACCCCTTGCCATGCAACGTTTGTTGGATAATTTAGTTGGCAATGCTTATGTATATGGCCGTGGAGATGTACGCGTTAGCAGCAAAATCACTGCCGCTAACCTCGTGATTAGTGTCTTTGATAACGGTCCCGGCATTCCCGAAAGCCATGTTGAGAAACTACTTCGTCCATTTGAGCGCTTAGATACAGCACGTAGCAACGCAGGCGGTAGCGGCTTAGGATTAGCGATTGCAGACCGAATTGCCAAACTACACAAAGGTAAACTAGAACTGATTAACCGCCCAGAAGGCGGTTTAGAGGCGAGATTGAGTTTACCGATTAAAAATTAACTATCAGATATCCCACACTGAACTTCTAAGTAATGTATATAGATAATGTATAACATGACAACATTAATGATTCGGCTCAAACCAGTTTAATTTCTCACGCAGTTGCACTACTTCG
>JANOHT010000175.1:0-6519 GCA_031406605.1 Methylotenera sp.
AAATTAAAGCTATTCGCTTATGTGAGTGTTTGAATCAAGCCAGCATAGCGTTGCAGTTGCACTGCGCTTGCTAGCCGTTGTGTGCGAATAATTGCGCGAATATCTTGCAGCGCAATTTCAAAATCATCGTTGATTGTAACATAATCGAACTCACACACGTGGCGCATTTCTTCACGCGCCGCCGCAACTCGCTTGGCAATTGTCTCGCGACTATCCTGACCGCGTGTATTAAGCCTGTGTGCCAAGGTTTCGACTGAGGGAGGCAGCACAAAAATACCAAGCGCTTTTGGGAACAACCTGCGTACCTGCGCGGCACCTTGCCAATCAATTTCCAAAATAACATCAAAACCTGCTTTTAATGGCTCGTTCACTGCAATTTGAGAAGTACCGTACCGCGCTCCATGCACTTCTGCACTTTCTAAAAATTGCGCTTCGCCAAGCATACGTAAAAAACTCTCGTCATTCACGAAATGGTAATCTACGCCGTCCATTTCACCTGGCCTAGGCTTACGTGTGGTGTGCGAAATCGAAAGCTTTAAATGTGTATCCTTAGCCAGTAGCGCTTTGATTAAGCTGGTTTTCCCTGCGCCAGAAGCAGCTGTAATAATAAAAAGATTACCTAATATCATGCTTTAATTTTATATCCTTTAATAAATCTTAGACTAGCCTCAATTAACACCAATCAGGCTCAGGAATCTCAGCAAATACCTTACGTAACCCTTCACCCCAATGTTTGCGTATCGATAAAAAGTAAGGGTCATTTTCGCTAACGCGATGACGACAATTGATACTGAGGTTATCACTGCGATAAACCATCACATCCACCGGCAAATCGACTGAAACATTACTACGAATTGTAGAATCAAACGAAATCAATACACATTTTAGGGCATCTTCTAAACTAGATTTGTAATTAATGACACGATCTAAAATAGGTTTGCCGTACTTAGTTTCACCTGTTTGAAAAAATGGCGTTTCTTGGCTTGCCTCGATGAAATTACCCGCAGAATAAATACTAAAAAGCCTCGGCCGCTCACCTAAAATTTGCCCGGCAAAAAGAACTGAAATATTAAAATCAGCATTGTGATGACGTAAATGCTCCGCATCTTCACGATGAACTGCCCGAATAGCTTCACCCACAACACGAGCAGCATCGAACATATTGGTAACGTTATGGAGATTGGTAGCGCCATTAGTTGCAATACCCTTATGCAGATGTTGCAATACAGCTTGAGAAACGGCAAGGTTACCCGCGGTAAGCATCACTATCGAACGCTCGCCATTAACTTCGAAAGTAGTCATTTTCGAAAATGTCGCTACTTGGTCAACACCCGCATTTGTACGAGTATCTGACGCCATCACGAAACCTGATTCAAGTAGTACGCCTACACAATAAGTCATAATAGCTGCTGGATAAGTCAAAGTGTCATCATAGCGTTTTAAAGAGGTTACTAGCAACCCGTTTGGCTATATTGCTATCAGTTTACGCGTTCAACTAATTCAAGTATCCCTGTAAATCCCTTTGCCTGGCGATTATGCATCGCGTGTTTAATATAAGCACATGCTTGCGGCATTAAAGTATAAAATGTGACAAAGCTAGAAACCTACCATGTCAACTTCAAATCAATACTCAGATCATCAAAAAAATGATATTTGGCAAAAAGAAGCTGCCGGGTATAGCCACGAGCATGAAATCCTTGATGAGCTGCTAAATCAATCGGGCCAAATACGCCCTCATTGGGAGTATTTCATTCGAGCGCTGCAGAAACTTGGACCAGATGAAATCGGTCGACGGCACCAGGAAATTTCCAAACTATTGCGCGAAAATGGCGTTACATATAACGTCTACGGCGACCCTGATGGTAGCAATAGGCCTTGGCAACTTGATCCAATTCCACTACTTGTCTCTCATGAAGAATGGCGCAATATTGAACTTGGTTTAGTTGAACGAGCAGAACTTCTTAATTTAATTTTTGCTGATATATATGGTCCGCGAGAGCTTGTGCGCAAAGGATTATTACCAGCAGACCTGCTTTTCAATCACAGTGGATTCTTCCGCGCTTGCGATAAAGTTAAATTACTTAGTAAGCGCCAGCTGATATTGTATGCTGCGGACCTTGCACGAGGTCCAGATGGGCGCATGTGGGTTCTCGGCGACCGCACACAGGCACCGTCTGGAGCTGGCTATGCACTAGAAAACAGGTCTGCGATGTCTCGTGTGTTTCCTAACATTTTTCGTGATACACACGTTGAACGATTAGATGGCTTTTTTCAATCTTTGCGCCAAGGCCTGCAGCAAATAGCACCGCAAAATTTTGATACGCCCAACGTCGTCATTCTCACGCCCGGCCCACTCAATGAAACATTTTTCGAACATGCCTATTTAGCTTCTCACCTCGGCTACCCATTGGTTCAAGGCGATGACCTTACTGTACGTGATGGTTTTGTTTGGCTTAAATCACTAAGTGGTCTACAACGCGTAGACGTCATCTTGCGGCGTGTAGATGACAGTTTCTGTGACCCCTTAGAACTACGTGATGATTCCAGATTAGGCGTTCCAGGCTTACTTGAAGTCGCAAGACGCAATAATGTTGCCATTGCCAATCCATTAGGCAGCAGTGTGCTGGAAAGTCCAGGTTTATTACCTTTTCTACCTAATATTTCAAAACACTTTTTTGGTAAGCGGTTGAGCTTACCTTCTGCTGCAACTTGGTGGTGTGGTCAGCCAAGAGAGTTGAATTACGTACTGCAAAATCTAGATAAGTTGATTATCAAGCACATTGCTCGCGGTACCATGACTTCTGTGATTGGCAACCGACTAAGCAAACAGCAACTTGCTGAGTGGCGTGATCGCATTCGTGCTAACCCTGCTTTTTTTGTGGGTCAGGAGCATGAGAGCTTTTCTACTGCCCCAACTTTTATTGAAGGTAACTTAGAGCCGCGCTTATCACTTTTACGCTGTTTTATGGTGGCTAAGGATGATGGCTACAACTTGATGCCTGGTGGCCTGACCCGTAGCGCCGTCAATAAAGATGATTTGCTAGTCTCTAATCAAAATGGCGCTATCAGTAAAGATACATGGATAATCACTGGCGAAAATCAACACCAAAAGCACACCACCGAAAGCATTAGGTCAAATTTTCTAGCAGGTAATTACACAAACACATTACCTAGCCGTGTCGCTGAAAATCTATTTTGGGTAGGCCGCTATGCAGAGCGAACTGAAGGCAGCATTCGCCTGCTACGGGCTACTATTAAAAAAATATATATCAATCCAGATGTCAGCAATCAATATCACGAAAGCAGCTTACACACCTTATTGCGTGCGCTTACCAACCTGACTAATACTTATCCGGGCTTTATCAACAAAGATTCAGACGAATTGCTCACCACGCCAGATACTGAGCTACTTTCATTGATGTTAGATGAAGATAAGGTGGGTAGCATTGCCAATAATCAACGCAGTTTGGTGCAAGCTGGTTACGCAGTACGAAATCTATGGTCATCAGACACATGGCGCGTGATGGATGAAATTAAACATCACCTGCAACAATCACAGCAGCTCACTGAATCCACGCTTTGGACGATTCAAGATCATATGGACATGCTGATAACGGCATTATCTGCGTTTAGCGGCTTGATTATGGAGAGTATGACACGCGGTAATGGTTGGCTATTTTTAGATATGGGTCGCAGGCTGGAGCGTGCGCTACTGCTTATATCACTACTACGCAGCTGCTTTTCAACCTCGCAGACTGATGGCACTGAAAGTCTGCTGATGGAATCTTTGCTAGATACCAGTGATAACCTCATATGCTATCGCCAGCATTATCGTAGCAACCTTGAGCTACCGTCGTTCATAGAACTACTCATACTGGACAAAAATAACCCTCGCTCATTAGCATTCCAAATCAGTCGTATTCAAGAACATGTGAGCAAGATGCCTCGTCAAACCATGAATTCACGTCTGAGCCAGGAAGAACGCTTGATTCTTGAAGCAAGTAGTCAGTTAGATTTAGTGAATTTAGACGAGCTGCTCTTGACTACAAATAATCACGTTCGCGAAAAATTCGACCAAACTTTGAGCCGTCTTTATTATCTGCTAACCACATTGTCAGATACTGTGACCACCACCTATTTTCAACATGGGCAGGTGCAGCACTCTCGCTCTGAGATCAAACCTGCCTGAAATTGACTAAACGAGACTGCGAGACTTATTAAGCATGCATTACAGAATTACACACAGCACAAAATATGAATATAGCGAGAATGTAGGGCTTTCATATAACGAAGCTCGATTAATGCCACGTACTTGCTCGAATCAGCAAGTCCTTTCTTCTACGCTGAATATAGAGCCTTATGCGAATGATTTTCGCACCAGAGTAGATTTTTTTGGCAACCAAGTTGCCTATTTTTCGATACAACAATCGCATCAAGTTTTTACAGTTACTGCAACTAGTGAGGTAGTGCTGTTAGGAAATCCCGCACAACTCGACTTTTATCATAAAATTTCTTGGGAAAAAGTTCGCGATATTCTTTCTGGGCAAAACTTGTCTTTATTAAATCTATCCGATGAAATGATAGATGCGCGTCAGTACACGCTTAATTCACCTCTAATAGAAACAACGCCGCAACTGGCTGAATATGCTTTGCCATCGTTTACTGTGGGGAGATCGATTACCGATACTGTGAATGATTTGATGCAGCGCATTTACCAAGATTTCACTTTCGATGCTGAATTCACTACCTTGGCGACACCGCTTGCAACCGTGTTGGAACATCGCCGTGGTGTTTGCCAAGATTTCGCGCATCTTGCCATTGGTTGCCTGCGTTCACACGGCCTTGCCGCGCGCTATGTGAGCGGTTATATAGAAACGCTTCCTCCTCCGGGTAAAACCAAGACGATTGGTGCGGATGCTTCACATGCCTGGTTTTCAGTGTATGTGCCAGAACAAGGCTGGCTTGATTTTGACCCCACTAATAATATCGTGCCTAGCAATCAGCACATCACACTAGGCTGGGGAAGAGATTACAATGATGTCACGCCATTAAAAGGCGTGATTTTTGGCGGTCAAAATCACGAGCTAGAAGTGTCAGTAGATGTGGCTTGTTTGGCTGATTGAGAAATTCTCAATCAGCCACTTAAAATCTTTAAGTTGCATACCAGCGTAAATCTAAAGTAAATGGATAATCGCGATTTTCGTTCTCTGTCGGCGGTGACATAAGCTTAATAGTTTCTTTTACGTCCAAGCCTTTTTTAGCCGATTTTTTCCGTGGCTTAATGTTATCAGGGGTATGCTCAAGCACAGTAAAACGACTGACACGTCGACCTTCAGCTTCATAAGCATTGACTGGCAAGCTATCATAATTACGCCCGCCCGGATGGGTGACATGATAAGTACAACCGCCAATAGAGCGACCATTCCACGTATCTACCACATCGAACACCAAGGGCGCTTGCACGCCAATGCTAGGGTGCAACGCAGAAGGCGGGTTCCAAGCACGGTAGCGCACACCCGCAACCATTTCACCTTGTGTGCCAGTTGCACGTAATGGTAAACGGCGACCATTACAGGTCACCATATAACGCTCGCCAGTAATACCTGTCAGCTTCACTTGCAGGCGCTCGACGGATGAATCCACGTATCTTGCAGTGCCGCCACTAGTGATTTCTTCACCCAGCACATGCCAAGGCTCGATTGCTGTGCGCAGCTCAAGTTCTATATCTTGAATACTTAACGTACCGCAGCGTGGAAAACGGAATTCAATAAAGGGCGCAAACCAATCTGTAGAAAATGCATAACCAGCAGCTTTCAAATCGTTTGCGACGTCTTCAATATCGCGTGTAATAAAATGCGGCAACATGAATCTATCATGCAATTGCGTGCCCCACCTAACCAGTGGCTTTTTGTAAGGCTCTTTCCAGAATCTTGCCACCAGCGTTCTCAACAGCAGCATCTGCATTAGACTCATCTGCGCATGCGGCGGCATCTCAAACGCACGCAACTCTAATAAACCTAACCGTCCAGTATCAGAACCCGGTGCATATAGCTTATCTATACAAAACTCGCTTCTATGGGTATTGCCTGTCATATCCACTAGCAGGTTACGTAATAATCGATCTACCAGCCATGGTGCTGGTACTTCACCATCTGGCATCTGCTGGAAAGCGATTTCCAGCTCGTAGAGGCTATCATTACGCGCCTCATCTACGCGTGGTGCTTGGCTGGTTGGCCCAATAAAAAGACCTGAGAACAAATACGACAAAGAAGGATGATGTTGCCAATAAGTAATTAAACTACGCAGTAAATCTGGGCGACGTAATATCGGGCTGTCCGCTGGCGTTATACCACCCAAAGTGACATGATTGCCGCCGCCGGTACCCGTATGGCGACCATCCAGCATGAATTTTTCAGAACCGAGTCTTGTAAGGCGCGCTTGTTCATAAAGTGTATTGGTGTTGTGAACCAATGCTTTCCAACTTGCCGCAGGATGAATATTAACCTCAATCACACCCGG
>JANOHT010000239.1:0-5618 GCA_031406605.1 Methylotenera sp.
GCTGTAAGTGACGATACGGATTCACATTATGCAGAAGCGGCACGCCGAGCGATTGCACAAATTGTGTATGAAACGAATGCCGATGATACGGTAACGACTGCACTGCGTTTCATGGATAACAATAGTGAAAAACTGGCCGTGTTATTGGCAAAAATGCTGGCTAGGCGTGATCAATGGCTGCCTTTGGCAGTACAGATGCATGGCTTGGATGCTGAGCAGATGTCTACGGCTACAGAGCAGGCGTTACGGCATTTAATCACAGAGGCATTGCAGCCGGTATTGAATATTTTGTCACCGAACGTGCAAGATGCCTTGATGCCGCTCGCGCGTTACGCTGCAGGCAATTTATTAGAAGATACTGAAATTGCACCGCTACTTGATTGGCAGCTTACGTTAAGTGCAGATACTGAAGACTTAATGCAGTGGCAAGCGTTAGCTAATTTCTTGGTGACTAAATCCGAAAAAACTTATCGAAAAAGTTTGACCAAGAACAATGGTTTTCCAGCAACGGATGAAGGCAGAAGCAAAAAAGAAGAATTTATAGCAATCGTTAACGCGCTTGAAAACAGCAAGATAGTTGCGAGTGTATTTGATTTACCTGCAATCACCACGCTTGCCGATAGCCAAGTAGTGATTCAGGCGCTGACAAAGTTACTGATGCTGGCAGCAACGCATTTGTGGGCTGTTTTTCAATCTGCGGGCGAAGTGGATTTTGTGGCGATTGCCCAAAGTGCGCAGCTGGCGCTGGAAAATGAGCAGGGTGTCACAGATTTAGCGCTTAAACTTGACTATAAGATTTCGCATTTGCTCATCGATGAATTTCAAGACACCAGCCCTGTGCAGATGAGTTTAATTGAAAAGCTTATTGAAGGTTGGCAGCCGGACGATGGCCGCACGCTATTTTGTGTAGGCGACCCGATGCAATCCATTTACCGCTTTCGCAAAGCGGATGTAAGCTTGTTTTTACAGGCGACTGAATTCGGTATCGGCCATTTACCGCTGACACGGCTGCAATTAAGCCGTAATAATCGCTCACATCCAGCCGTAGTGGCTTGGATCAACCGCGCATTTCAGCAGGTATTTCCGACTAACGATAACATTAACCAAGGTGCAATTAGTTATCGGGCATTTACTGCCACGCGCCCGACGGCAGCGCATGAAGGCGTAGTGTTGCATCCACTTATTTTGGATGAAGCGGCTAACAGTGGTGACTCCGAGGAAGATGCAGAATCTGTTAATGTTAAGCAGATTGAGGCTGCTTATGTGGCTGATCTAATTGTGAATATTCGCGCAGAACATGCCACATTAGTCCCAAACTCAAATCAAAATAAAATCGCTGTATTAGTGCGTAATCGCAGTCATTTAACGGATCTGGTGTCTGAAATCAGGCGCAATTATCCAGAGTTAAAATTCCAAGCGGTAGAAATCGAGCATTTGAATGACAGGCAAACCGTACAAGATGCTTTTTCTTTAGTATGTGCCATGCATCGTCGTGCAGACAGGACGCATTGGCTAAACCTATTGCGTGCCCCTTGGTGTGGGCTGACGTTAAAAGATTTACATGCACTGGCTGGCAATAATCATAGAGCCACTATTTGGCAGCTGATGCATGATGAAGCATGGCTTCAAACTTTGAGCAAAGACGGATTATTGCGTTTAAACCATGTTAAAGCAGTGTTAACAGCGGCGTTTAGCGTGCAAGGTCGTGTGCCGATCCGCCGCTGGTTGGAAAGCACTTGGTTGCAACTGGGTGGTGGAAAATGTTTGGTCAATGCAGGTGATAATCGTGATGTGCAGGCATTTTTTGATCTGGTAGAAAAAATAAGCCGCAGTGGCCATGTCGATATTACTGCGCTGGAGTTAGGCATGCAAAAGTTGTACGCCAAACCAGATATTGATGCGGATGACAGCCTGCAGTTTTTAACCATTCATAAATCCAAGGGCCTGGAGTTTGATACGGTGATTTTGCCCGCACTGAATCGTAAACCTAGACATGCCGATAATGAGCTAGTGTTATGGCAAGAAGTGATGGTAGATCATCATTTGCATTTGATTGCTGCGCCATTTACGTCAAAATCAGCGAATAAAAAAAATGCTCCTGTGAGCCTGTATGACTATCTCAAAGCTTTAGAAAAAGAGCGCGCGGACAACGAAATAGTGCGTTTATTGTATGTGGCAGCCACGCGCACTCAAAGGCAATTACATGTGATTGCCGCTGTAAAAATAAATGCTAAAGGTGAAATTAAGCCTATTGCCAACTCGTTATTGCAAGTATTGTGGCCTGCTGTAGAGGCCGATTTTATTCGTGCAGAGCCATTAGAGTTAAATAATGCTACGACCGAAGCGCTGGATATATCTCAATTTAAACCACAATTACAGCGTTTAGAAAGTAGTGAGTTTGAGCGAAGCTTTTTATTTAGTATTACTGACGAAGCTTATAAAACATCTAATCCTAAGACCAATTACTTTAGCCAGGCAATTGACGATATCAATCTACCAATTGCAAATTTCGAAGCGAATTCTGCAAGTGTAGATTTTTATAAACATTGCGGTATCTTGGCGCATATTTATATGCAGCTATTTTCAACATCAGATTTAGCGGATTGGAATTTAGAACGCTTACAACAATGCCAACCGGCAATGCAAAAGTGGCTGATGCAGCAAGGTCATGCTGAGCAGACTTCTCTAAAGGGTGCAGCCCAAGTACTGGCTGCATTACAAACAACAATCAGTAGTGAGGCTGGGCGATGGGTACTGCAAAATCACACAGATGCAGCCAGTGAGCTGAGCTTAATGCAGTTTAATGAAACAGAAGTAAAAAATCACGTAATAGACCGCACCTTCATTGAAAGCTATGCTGATAGCAAGCAAGTACGGTGGATAGTGGACTACAAACTTGCAAGCGTTGATGAAACTATGGACTTAACGCTCGCCGCTGAAGCACATCGTCCTCAACTTGAGCGCTATGCAGAATTGTTTGTGAGTGAAGGATTACCAGTTAAAAAAGCGGTGTTGTTTTTAAGTATCGGTAGCCTAATAGTTTTATAGAAAACAGTTAGCTTGGAATCAGTCACTGTTTTATAAAATAACCTAAATATTGATAGTGCTATGCTTCTGCATGTTTAAAATGCCGCCTCACATACCACACCATGAACATCACACCGCCTGCAATAATCACATAATGAAATTGGTGAAAGTATACTCTTAGGTCTTCCCAATGTTCGCCTGCTTTCATGCCCACATAACCTAGTGCCCAACACCAAATAAACGACCCAACAAACGTATAAGCCACAAACTTTGTCATGTTCATGCGCGCAACGCCTGCAGGAAATGCAATAAAGGTGCGCACGCCAGGTAGTAAGCGCGCAATAAAGATAATAATTTCACCGTGATTTTTAAACCAGCGGTCTGCCATGTTTAAATCTCTTTTGCTAATTAATACATACTTGCCGTACTTCTCTGCAAGCGGTCTACCACCGTACATGCCTAGGTAGTAGGCCGGAATTGAGCCAACGACACAACCTATCGCCCCAGCGAGTGCGATGCCCCATAAAGTCAAGTCACCCTTAGATACTAAAAATCCTGCAAATGGCATAATGATTTCAGAAGGCAAGGGAATACATGCGGATTCAATCGCCATCAACAGTACGATGCCACCATAGCCCATAGTGGAGATGACACTCATAATCCAAACTGCGATAACAGTGATGATTTTTTCTAGCATATGGTAATAGCCAATTTAGTTTTCATTTAGATAAGAGTGTATATCAACTATAAAAGTATGTTTAAACAAATTCTTTTAGCAAGTTTTTGACAAAATCAGCGCGCAATATAATGTCTTCATGCTGCACAGAGACCCTTAATTTATCTGGCCCATTCATACGGCAGCGGCGGTCACGCTGTAATAAAGCAATGAGCTTAGTTGGGTCAATATCGGCTTTCGGGTTAAATTGCAGTTGAATAGCATCAGCACTGGCGTCTATCTTGATAATACCTATGGATTTGGCGGCAACACGAAGCCTATGGCACGCGATTAGCGCTTCGCCTTGCTCTGGCAGCAAACCAAAACGGTCTATTAGTTCTTCTTGTAAACCATCCAACTCGTCATCATCGTTACAGTTGGCTAATCGTTTGTATATCACTAAGCGCTCATGTACATCTGGACAGTATTTTGTAGTTAAGAGCGCAGGTGTATGTAGATTGATTTCTGTGGTGACGCCTAACGGTGCATTTAAATCAGGCTCTTTGCCAGCTTTCAATTGCTTTACTGCATGGTTGAGCATATCAGAATACAAATGAAAGCCGATTTCTTGCATTTCACCACTTTGACTATCACCCAATAATTCACCCGCGCCACGAATTTCTAAGTCATGCATCGCAAGGTGGAAACCAGCACCAAGGTCTTCCATTAATTGAATCGCATCTAAGCGTTTTTGCGCTTGAACGGTAATTTTTCGGTCAGGATCTGTGAGCAAATATGCATAAGCCTGATGATGCGAGCGGCCGACACGACCACGTAATTGGTGCATTTGCGCCAGTCCAAACATATCGGCTTTGTTCATGATAATGGTATTGGCAGTCGGTACATCAATCCCAGTTTCAATAATCGTGGTACAAAGCAAAAGATTGTAACGCTGATTGTAGAAGTCACGCATGACATGTTCTAGCTCACGTTCGCGCAACTGACCATGTGCCACGGCGATACGTGCATCAGGCAAGATTCGTTCTAATTTTTCGCGCATGGAATGAATGGTGTCGACTTCATTATGCAGGAAATACACTTGGCCGCCGCGCTTGAATTCGCGCGTAGCCGCTTCACGGATGATGCCTTCAGAATAATCGGTGTGGAATGTTTTAATGCTTAAACGTTTCTGTGGCGGTGTGGTAATAATAGAAAATTCACGCAAGCCTTCCATTGCCATGCTGAGTGTACGCGGTATTGGTGTTGCAGTCAGTGTGAGTACATCAACTTCTGCGCGCAGGGCTTTGAGCTGTTCTTTCTGGCGTACACCAAAACGGTGTTCTTCATCCAGCACCACTAAACCTAGGTTTTTGAATTTCACATCTTTTTGAATCAAACGATGCGTACCGATAATGATGTCAATCTTGCCAGATTCTAATCCAGCCAGAGCTTCTTTTTGTTCTTTAGCAGTTCTAAAGCGGGAAATTTCAGCAATTTTAATCGGCCACTCTGCAAAACGGTCGCTAAAGTTATTGAAGTGTTGTTCTGCCAACAATGTTGTTGGCACCAATACGGCAACTTGCCTGCCGCCCATGACAGCAACAAAAGCCGCGCGTAAAGCCACTTCCGTTTTACCAAAGCCTACATCGCCGCAAACCAACCTGTCCATCGGGCGACCGGACTGCATGTCCTTAATGACGTTTTCAATCGCTTCTAGCTGATCTGGTGTTTCTTCAAATGGAAAGCCCTCAGAGAACGTTTCATAGTCTTTTAGGCTGAGTGTAAAAGCGTGGCCACGGCGAGATGCGCGTTGGGCATATAGATTAAGCAACTCAGCTGCCGTGTCACGAATCTGCTTAAGTGCTTTTTTCTTGGCTTTTTCCCAATTGCCGCTACCTAAGCGATGCAAAGGCGCAGATTCTGGTGGGCCGCCTGA
>JANOHT010000255.1:0-5437 GCA_031406605.1 Methylotenera sp.
CTGCTCCTGCTGAAGCTGCTAAGTAATTAGCATCTAGTAGATGTACGAAAAGCCGACTAATAGTCGGCTTTTTTTTGTTTTTAGCTTTATTTTTAAATTACTGGTAGAATTTTCACACTCGGTATAGCTAATTTAGGTAAAACTTTAAAGCGGTTATCGAACAGTTTTTTTAACTAGTTACTCTAAAGGAATTAATATGACACGTTTTGCTCTGCTTGCTGCATTATTAGCGTTAACTTTAACTGCTTGTGATAAAAAACCTACTGAAGAGGCACCTGCTGCTGAAGTAGCTCCGATGGAAGCACCTGCTGCTGAATCTTCACCTGCTGAAGCTGCACCTACACCAGCTGCTGAAGTTGCTCCTGAAGCTACCCCTGCTCCAGAAACTCCAGCTGCTGAAGCTAAGTAATTAGCATTTAGCTAGTCTTAAAAAAAGCCGACTTTTAGTCGGCTTTTTTTAAGACTTTGATTAGGATGAACTAAATAATTGTAACTGCCTTAGTTAATGCAACTAACTGCTTATTTTATTAATGAATCGCGCGCCAATCAAAGCCTAGCAACTGATCGGCAATACCTACCCAATCGATTTCACATCCCAATACATTGGATAATGCAGCCTTCGCCAACAACGGAGTATTGTTCTTAGCACTTAAATGTGCAGCCAATATATGCTGCAACTTGGTATTATCTAACTTAGCCAGTAAATTAGCGGTCTCCAAGTTCTCTAAATGTCCCAAATCCCCGCCTACGCGCTGCTTTAGCGACCAACTATAGGGTCCTGATTGCAACATGCCAGCATCGTGATTACATTCCAGCACCAAGGCATTACAGCCGCTTAGTTTTTCCTCAATGTGGGGGGTAATACGACCAACATCAGTGAGTATCCCTAATGTAAAGTTACCATTTGAAAAAACATATTGAACGGGTTCTCGAGCATCGTGCGGCACGGGATAGGGCTGTACCTGGATATCATTGATGGTAAATTCCTCATGGCTATTAATGACATTCAACTGCAAATCATGCTGATGAGGCATATAGCGCTCGACCATTTTCAGAGTGCCATAGGTGAGCCACACTGGCAGGCTATACTTAGCCGCAAATTTAAAAGCACCACCAGCATGATCGTCATGCTCATGCGTAATCACTATGCCAGTCAAATCCGTAGGCGCTAAATTCAAACGCGCCAGCCTTGTTGTAGCCTCTTTCACACTAAAGCCACAGTCCAGCATCAATCTAGTGCGATTCGCCTCTACTATTAGCGCATTACCCGCACTACCACTGCCTAGCGATGCAAAACGCATATTGTGGCCTTATGGTTAGCTTTATTTTCACGCGTTAAATTAAGTTATTTTAACTGCTCATACATTAATGCCACAATACGATTTGCTGTAGTTGTACCTACGCGCTTGTCGTTTTTATCCACTACGGTAACAGTCGCATTATCTTTATTGCCATCGGCTACTTTAATACGATATTGTTTTTCCGGATTTACTTTTTGCTTGTCGTCTGAACCCCAGAATTTAAGCTTTTCTACCATGCTTTTCTCTTCTTTTTTAGGTTCATTTGCCGCAGTTTTTTCGTCATCACCCCAGAATTTCAGAGTTTCGAATAAACCTTTCTTTTTCTTCGGCGTATCATCGATATCCACATCAGCATAACGCACAAAGAATATGCCGCTAGAACGGTCTTTATCTTCAATCACAAAACCGACTCTATCCAACGCCAAACCCACACGGCGCCATGCACGATCAAAAGGATCATTCAACACTAGCGTAGCGCTGCCATCAGCCTCTTTAATAACTTCCGCCCGTTTCAGAGTAACTGCCTCAGCCATGATTGATTGAGAGCGCTGCTCTTCAATACCTAGTTTCACCATTAACCTGCGTAGCAATTCAGCATCTAACTCTTCATCTCTAGCATTCGCTTCTACTACAGTTTTTGGACCCGCTTTATAACCGGTTTCAATTTCACCTAGTTGCGTTTGTACTCTATTTTTACCATCATCTGGTGCGCCATCGACTGAACGATGCGTCATATAGATTTCAGTCGTATTCGGTTCATTACCACGGTCTAAACGCGTACGGAATTTTTTCTTATCCGCAACACCAGATAACCTGTCTAGCCACTTATCGAATTTATCACCCATATTGCCGGCTTCATCTTTTTTAATGGCATCAGCATCTATCCATTCGGTTTCCATTACACCAAGCTGTGCATTTTCTACGCGCACCGCAAAACCCTGATCTATCCAAAACTCACGTATTACTGGCCATATTTTCTCAGCAGGTGCATTCACCACTAACCAGCGTTGAGCGCCAGCTCTTTCTAGGCGCACCCCTTCTGGTGTCGGCAGCACTTTTTCTACACCTGGTTCCTGGTTTTCCTGAGCTTGGCTGTAGGTAGAATAGCTTGTGCTACCCGGAATAGAATAAGCGTCACTGGTAGGGCTCGCTGTTAAATCTGGAGGCACTTCTAGTGGGCGTGAGCGCCCAGCGCCTTTGTAGTCAGAAGTATTATTGATAAAAGGAATAGAATCGCAACCAGCCAAGCTAGCAAGTAATAACACATAAGCTACAGTGCGTTTAATTTCAGGCTGCTTGATTGCAATGGATTTCATGTTAATTTGTTTCATTCAGACCTCTTTATAAAATGCTTTATAAATTGTTATAACTAATTTTTGAAATTATATATTAGCGGGTTACCAATATTTCTTTAGTTTAAAATATTGGCTGGCTTGCAAGCGTTGCGTAACACTTCATGATATTGCACTGACAAATCTATCATGGGCAATCTAATGCCACTTTTAATTAAACCCATTTGCACTAACACCCATTTAACAGGCATTGGGTTCGCTTCAATAAATAACTTTTGATGCAATTGGAAGAGTTTTGCGTTAATTTCGCGCGCTTTAATCGCATCCCCTGCTGTAGCGGCCACACACATTTCGTGCATGAGTTTTGGCGCTACATTACCAGTAACAGTAATCACACCTTTGCCGCCCAGCAACATTAACGACATTGCAGTAGCATCATCACCACTCAATACCGCAAAGTCTTTAGGCGCACGCAGAATGAGATCCGTACCACGCTCTATGCCGCCTGTGGCATCTTTGATACCGATAATATTTGAATGTGCCGCCAAACGTAGCGTAGTGTCATTCGTAATATCGCAGCCTGTACGACCAGGTACGTTATAAAGTATTTGCGGAATATCTACTGCATCGGCAATCGCTTTAAAATGCTGATACAAACCTTCTTGTGTAGGTTTGTTATAGTATGGTGCAACCAATAAACAAGCGTCCACACCCAACTCTTTGGCTTTTTGCGTTAACGTAATCGCTTCTTTGGTCGAGTTGGCACCTGTACCTGCTATGACGGGAACGCGACCATTGACTTGTCTAACAGCAGTTTGAATGAGCAGGCAATGTTCATCAAAATCTACTGTTGGCGATTCACCAGTAGTACCAACGATCACAATACCATCCGTACCTTCTGATATATGAAAATCAATCAACGCATTCAATGATGGGATATCTAATCGACCATCTTCAAACATTGGGGTCACTATTGCAACCAAGCTACCTTTAGCTACTGAACTACCTTGCAACATACGCAAACCTAAAGTATTCATAATTCTATATTTTAACTTAAAAGTTTACTAAATAAACAATTAGCATATGTAAACTTGAGTAAGCTTATGGACGAATACGTCCGGCTAATAATCGCCTTTATTACAAGAACATAGCCATTCGTATGTTGGAACCCTAAAAACCAATCACCATATTACGAGTCGTAATTAATTGAGCGCCTTTTACATTGGCGGCCTAACAACTAAAAGCAGTATAATTCAGGCTGTCTGCTATAGGCTTTTAAATGGCAAATTTGAAGCTTACAAACGAAGTGATATTTTTAGCCCATATACTCAAAATGGCATTGGCATAAATATTTAATATGACATTCGACTTACATCATTACATCATGATTTTAATCGGCACGGTGTTTGTAAATAACATTGTGTTAGTTAAAATTCTTGGGTTATGCCCATTTATGGGAGTTTCTAAAAAATTAGAAGCTTCAATTGGCATGGCGGGCGCTACTGCGTTTGTGTTAAGCATAGGCTCCATGACTAGTTGGGGCATTAATTACTATCTGCTTGAGCCTAATGGTTTGCAGTATTTACGCACGCTATCATTTATTGTCATCATTGCTGGGGTAGTGCAATTTACTGAAATGGTCATGGAAAAAAACTTTCCACCGCTGTATCAATCTTTAGGCATTTTTTTACCGTTAATCACCACTAACTGTGCCGTTCTAGGCATTCCGTTATTAAATGCACAAGCCAGCCATAGTTTTGTGGAATCTTTATTTTTCGGTATGGGCGGTGCAATTGGCTTTTCACTCGTACTCATTTTATTTGCCTCCATGCGCGAGCGTTTAGAAGCAGCTGACGTTCCCGTGGTGCTGAGAGGCTCTGCTATTGCCATGGTCACGGCGGCACTCATGAGCTTAGCTTTTATGGGCTTTGCTGGTCTTGATAAGTATTAGTTTTAGCCTATGTTAATCGCGCTTTATATCATGGTAAGCCTTGCCTTATTACTTGGGGTCTTATTAGGTATTTCTGCTTTGCTGTTCAAAGTAGAAGGAGATCCATTAGTCGCACGAATTGATGCTATTTTGCCTCAAACACAGTGCGGTCAATGTGGCTATCCTGGCTGCAAACCTTATGCAACGGCAATCGCAAGTGGCGAAGCCGACATTAACCAGTGCCCGCCTGGCGGTGATGCAGGCGCGCGTGCTTTGGCAGATTTAATGGGGGTGGAATACAAACCTCTGAACGCCGAACATGGCTTACCGAAACCAAAATCAGTTGCATTGATTGACGAGGCCACCTGCATAGGCTGCACCTTGTGCATACAAGCTTGCCCGGTAGATGCGATTTTAGGTGCGGCAAAACATATGCACACCATTATCGCCTCCGAATGTACCGGTTGTGAGTTATGTCTAGCACCTTGTCCAGTGGATTGCATCACCATGGTGCCCGTGGCGGAAACGCCCGATAACTGGAAATGGAAATATCCGGTATTTCCTATAAAAAGTCTGCCTTTAGATACAAAGTCACTTGCAGACGCAAAGCCTCTTGAATCAGGGCGCAAAGTAGCATGAACGCAATAATCAATTTTACAAATAAACTATTTAACAATAGCTTTAATAATGATAAGTCGCTCGCTAATAAGATCACCGATATTTTCAAATTCAACGGTGGCGTGCACCCGCCCCAGCACAAATCAGAATCAACATCCCTACCAATAGGCAAGCTTCCAATTCCAGAAAAACTAACGTTGCCGTTACGTCAGCATGTTGGCAATATCCCTAAAATCAAAGTACAAGTAGGCGATTACGTACTTAAAGGGCAAATGCTCGCAGAGGCAGAGGGCACA